>DRNA01000001.1 GCA_011322365.1 Aeromonadales bacterium
GATAATATCGAGTCTGACCCCAATTCTACATAAGTTAATGACATTGGTGTGTCCGGTGGTGTGGGAGGAGAGGCATCGTGAGGTGCCTCCCTATCCCGATTATGTGTAGAAAATGACCGAGCAATCAACAGGAATCAACAGGGACAGGCACTCCCAGAAAAAATCACCTTTCAAAAATTCAAAATTTCGAAAAAAATATTCAACTATAAAAATCGTTCAGAAAAATAGTAAATTGTTTGAAATTGAGTGAAAAAGTCAGAAAAACAGAAATTCAGTGTAAACGAAGCCTTAAACGGTTGTTGTGTTCAATAAAAGAATGGGGAATGGAATAGTTTGATCTTTTTTAAGATTTAAACAGAGTTGTTGTGAGCTGGGTGGGGTATGATCAAGAACTACAGGAAAGCATCGAGCAACCGGCTTTATGTCTTGCCCATTCGGGTCTTTTCTGTTGGTAGCGTTCCATGCCTGGCTGGGCTTCATAGGGGTTTTTTAACAGGTTAAGCAGTGTGTTAATTTCGGCATAGTCGCCTTTTTCTGCTTTTTCTATCGCTTGTTGAGCCAGGTAGTTTCTGAGTACATAGAGTGGATTTGTCTGGTTCATCTGTTGCTTTTTTTGTTGATGGGTTTGAGGTTCCTGCTTTATTTTGATCTGATAAAGTTTCAACCAGTTTTGAAAAATTATAAATTGCTTTTTATTCAGTGGAGAGCTTTTGTAAAATGAATCAGAGAGTATGTCTATGGCTTTATCGGTATCTTGCTGAGTGGAAAAGTCAGCGGTTGCTAAATTAACCTCTGCCAGTTGTCTGAAAAATAATGTCATATCAATTTCACGACAGCAGAGTACCTGGATCAATTGTTGTAAGAGGTCTTCGTGTTCTTTATTTTTATGCAGGATTTGATCGTAGTTCACTATACCGATTTTCTTGAGCATCATTTCATGCCATTTAAAATCAAATAAGGTAGAAGTGTTCTGTAATATTTTCTCGAAAGGCACAACTTCATCTACCAGCGGCAGGATAGCATTTGCCAGTTGCAGTAAGTTCCATTGGGCAATCTGGGGTTGTTTGGCAAACGCATAACGGTGGTGGGTGGCATCGGTAGTATTGGGTGTCCAGTCTGGTTCAAAACCTTCCAGCCAGCCGTAAGGGCCATAATCAATGGTTAATCCGGTAATGGACATATTGTCGGTATTCATTACACCGTGAACAAAACCGACACGCATCCAGTGCATGATCATAGAGCACGTTCTTGTGCAAACCTCATTAAACCATTGTAAGTAAATTTCTTTTTCATTGGAGGCGGTACGTAGTTGTTCAATATGGGGGAAATCATTTTTGATGGTAAAATCAACCAGTTGTTTTAATAAAGGAATGCCATTTCGATCGGCCATGAGTTGAAAATTTCCAAAGCGTATAAAACTTTGAGCCAGGCGGCATACCACTGCACCGGCTTCCTTTTTTGGATGGCCATCATAGAACATGTCTCTGACAACCTGCTCTCCGGTAGTGATAATGCTCAGTGCTCGGGTAGTGGGGATACCAAGATAATACATGGCTTCGCTACATAAAAACTCCCGTATAGAGGAACGTAATACCGCCAGACCATCGGCTGTACGTGAGTAAGGCGTGAGGCCAGAACCTTTTAACTGGAGTGTCCAGTGTTCGCC
>DRNA01000002.1 GCA_011322365.1 Aeromonadales bacterium
GCGGTACTGGTTTTGCTGGTGGATTCCCTTAATGGTCTTGAGGTTGTACTTACCCGTAGAGCAAAACATTTAAAACACCATCCCGGCCAGATTAGTTTTCCCGGTGGTAAAGCTGAACCATCGGATAAAGATTTAATCCATACCGCATTACGGGAAGCCCACGAAGAAATCGGGCTTCCCATTGACAGCATACAAATCCTGGGGAGTTTTCCCGGCAGTGAAACCATCAGTCAATTTCAGGTCACACCCATTGTAGCCTACAGTGATTTTCAGCACGACTGGGTTATCGATCATAATGAAGTGCAACAGGTGATACAGGTGCCGCTGGACTGGTTATTACATGAGAGTAACTGGCGAGTTGAAACCGGCATATTCCGCAAAAATAAACACCACTATTATGCCTGCTGGTGGCAACAACACCTTATCTGGGGGGCTACCGGCCAGCTAATAAAAAATTTACGGCAGTTGGTGAACGTAACCGACAGTTTTTAACCAACCATATTCAAGATACGGTATACTCTACGCATTAGAATAGAAATACCCATCCCAGGAATAATCAATATGGCTATCAGTGTATTCGATATGTTCACTATTGGCATCGGCCCGTCAAGCTCACACACAGTGGGTCCCATGAGGGCCGCTCGGCGTTTTATTAATGATCTCAAACAAAGTCACCCTGATTTTTCAGATATCAAACGCATCCAGTGCGATCTTTATGGTTCTCTGGGTCATACAGGCAAAGGACACGGTAGTGACAAAGCGGTCATCCTCGGACTTAAAGGTGAAAGGCCAGATTCAGTAGATGTGGATCAAATTGACAACATCATTTCCCAAATTGCCCGGGATTCAGAAATTGGAATTGATCACTCTTTTTCAATCCCATTCAGTCAGGCAAAAGATATTATTTTTCACCGCCGGAAAATTTTACCTAAGCACCCAAATGGTATGCGCTTTACTGCATTTGATAAAAATAATCATCAACTACTGAGTAAAACATACTATTCAGTTGGTGGCGGTTTTGTTGTCAATGACGAAGTGGATGCGGATCAACCCGTTCTTAAAAATAATTCCGAGCTGCCTTTGCCCTTTAAAACCGCAGAACAGTTAATTCGCCAGTGTGAACACAATCAGATGACCATCTCTCAGGTAATGATGCAAAATGAAAAGGCGCTGCGACCTGAGGCCGAAGTGAAACAAAAATTATTAACTATCTGGCAGGCCATGAATACCTGTATTCAGCGGGGTTGTGAAAAAGATGGCGTATTACCCGGGGGATTAAAAGTTCAAAGACGAGCCAGAAGCATCTATCACAAACTCATCGCCGAAGGTCATGATCAAAAAGATTCACTGTATATTATGGACTGGGTCAATCTGTATGCGTTGGCTGTAAATGAAGAAAATGCCGCGGGTGGACGCGTGGTTACAGCTCCAACCAATGGTGCCGCTGGTATTTTGCCCGCTGTACTTAAATACTTCTGCCAGTTTAAAAAAGATAACTGTGAAAAATCCATTGTAAATTTTTTATTAACCGCAGGAGCTATCGCTATTTTATACAAAGAAAATGCCTCAATATCAGGTGCTGAAGTGGGCTGTCAGGGTGAAGTGGGTGTGGCCTGCTCCATGGCCGCCGGTGCATTGACAGAAATTCTGGGAGGCAGTCCGCTTCAGGTAGAAAATGCGGCTGAAATTGGTATGGAACATAACCTCGGCCTCACCTGTGATCCCATTGGCGGCCTGGTGCAAATCCCCTGTATTGAAAGAAATGCCATGGCATCCATTAAAGCCATTAACGCTTCACGCCTCGCGCTTAGAGGTGATGGTGGACATAAAGTCTCGTTAGATAAGGTTATCAAAACCATGAAAGATACGGGTGCCGATATGCAAACCAAATACAAGGAAACAGCACGTGGTGGACTGGCCGTTAATATTATTGAGTGCTAGGGGGGCTTTTGTCAGTTTTGGCAAAGCTGATTCTAAATTCCAGACGATTATGCTCATTGATAAATGCAGAAATATCGCCCTGCTGCCTGTGAAAAAAACCGGGCAACCAGGATAGTCCCAGACCTTTTGTTGAGAATAAATTTCTTGAAGAATAATACGGTTCAAACAGTTTGCTAATATCGATTTTAGTGATATCAGGGCTTTGTTTTTCCAGGTTGATTTCCCACTGAAAAAGCAGATAATCACTGTCATTTTTTAAAAAAATTCTGACATCATTTCCACATAATCGAGAAAATTCTCTCAGCTCTTTTAAGGCCCTTTCGGTCCATTTTTCATCCATAAAGACAGTAATATTTTCATCAATTTCAACTTTAGAAAATAAGCTTGGATCGGTGCCTGAGAAATCTGAAAATAACTTAAGCAGAACGGCTGCTGCGATAACTTCTTTTGACAGCGGTATTCGTGCAACTAGCGCCAACAACTGTTGACTGAAAACTTGAGTGTTGTCGA
>DRNA01000003.1 GCA_011322365.1 Aeromonadales bacterium
AGCACCAACAATCCCGCACATTTTACTTCTCCTGATTCTTTTTAGATTTTTGCGGTCGTTGCCAACCGTGGATTTCTTTCTGTTTCACTCGACTGATAACAAGACTATCTGCCGTTACATTCGAGGTTACTGTAGTTCCTGCACCAATAGTAACGCCTTTCGATACTTTCACCGGGGCTACCAGTTGTGTATCTGAACCAACAAAGACATCATCTTCAAGTACTGTTTTATGCTTATTCGCACCGTCATAATTACAGGTGATTGTGCCGGCACCAATATTAACTCTTTTACCAATTTCAGCATCACCTAAATAAGATAGATGACCAGCTTTAGAGCCCTGTTCCAGAGTTGAGTTTTTTATTTCAACAAAGTTGCCCACATGTACCTGTTGTTTAAGTACCGTTCCCGGTCTTAACCTTGCAAAGGGACCAATGCTGACAAAGGATTCAACCATGGCCGCTTCAATAACACAGTTTGCGCTAATACGGGAGTATTCAGCAATTTCGCTATTTTTGATCAACGTATTTGGACCAACATACACTCCATCTCCAAGTTTTACATCCCCTTCTAAAATCACACCAACATCTATCACAACATCTTTACCCACCGTAATATCGCCTCTGACATCAATTCGAGTCGGATCGAGTAAAGTGACGCCCTGTAACATTAATACATCCGCCTGTTTTTTCTGATAATGTCTTTCCAGCTTAGCCTGTTGCAACCGATTATTCACACCTTCAACTTCAAGCGCATCAACAGCCTGGCTTGTTGCAACTTTATATCCGTCTTTAACCGCCATTTCGATTATGTCGGTTAAATAATATTCTCCCTGAGCGTTGTTGTTATCCAGATTATTTAACCAACGTTTAAGATCACCTGCCTGTGCAGCTAATATACCGGTATTAACCTCTTGAATTCGCCGCTGAGCTTCATTCGCATCTTTCTGTTCTACAATTGATTGCACTTCATTTTTTTCATTTCTGACAATACGACCATATCCCGTAGGATCATCTAATACTACGGTTAACAGTGCCATCTGTTTAAATGCCACTTTTGTTAGCAGATTCCTTATTGTCTCCACCTGGATTAGTGGCACATCCCCAAATAATATCAGCACGGTTTCCTCATCTGCTATATTCGGCATGGCCTGATTCACCGCATGGCCAGTTCCCAGCTGTTGTTGTTGCAGGTGCCATTGAACTTTATATTCTGAAGAGGCTTTTTTCACCTCATCACCACCATGTCCAAACACAATATGAATAGCTATCGGTTTTAATTTATCTGCGGCTTCTATGACATGATGAAGCATGGGTTTGCCAGCAATGGGGTGTAATACTTTAGGAAGGGAAGAGTGCATACGCGTTCCCTGTCCAGCGGCGAGTATAATGACGGAAACCTTATCCATGTTTTTCTCTGCTATTGTTGGTTTAAATGGGGCTTTACCCTGGTTTGGTTAGTTTAGCAAATAATTGACGACTTTTTCTTTTTACTCCATTTAAGAAAAATCATCTATTTCAAGTTACTGTATATTCCTTTTTATGGTTATTGGTTAATTTCCACTTTAAACGTAAAAATTTATAATCAAAAAAGGTAGCAATAAAGCTACCTTTTTTTACCTGCAATTTCTACCTGCAATGTTCCTTTCTATTTCAGATGCTTTGCTTTTTTCTTTAACGCCTGAATGGTTCTGAGCTGCGCAATGGCTTCGGCGAGCTCTACGGTTGCCTTTGAATACTCTATCTTATCAGATTGATCTTTGAGATGTTTTTCAGCTTCGGCCTTAGCTTCAAGTGCCGCCGCTTCATCCATATCATCAGCCCGACTGGCAGAATCTGCCAGAATGGTGACCAGGTAAGGTTGAACTTCCAGCATGCCTCCCGAGACATAAAAGACTTCTTCTTCGCCACCCTGTTTTACAATCCGAACCGGACCAGGCTTTAAAGATGTCAATAAAGGGGCGTGATTATAAACAATGCCCAACTCACCCATGGTGCCATTGGCTATTATCATCTCTACCAGTCCCGAGAACAACTGTTCCTCGGCGCTGGCGATGTCCAAATGTACTGTCATCGCCATAATGGCTCTCCTAAATTACAAGCTTTTCGCTTTTTCAATGGCTTCGTCTATGGAACCAACCATATAAAAAGCCTGCTCAGGAAGATCGTCATATTCACCACCTAAAATACCTTTAAAACCAGCAATGGTATCTTTGAGCGAAACATATTTACCAGGAGACCCGGTGAATACTTCAGCAACAAAGAAAGGTTGTGAAAGAAAGCGTTGAATTTTACGGGCTCGAGTTACCGTTTGCTTATCTTCTTCGGATAACTCATCCATTCCTAAAATGGCAATAATATCTTTTAATTCTTTATAACGCTGAAGCACACCCTGTACACCTCGTGCCACATCATAATGTTCATCACCAATTACCAGAGGATCCAGTTGACGTGAGGTAGAATCCAGCGGATCAACAGCAGGATAAATACCCAGTTCAGCAATTTGTCTTGATAATACAACCGTTGCATCCAGGTGAGCAAAAGTAGTTGCAGGGGAGGGATCTGTTAAATCATCAGCCGGCACATATACCGCCTGAATAGATGTAATCGATCCGGTTTTTGTTGAGGTGATCCGCTCCTGAAGTACACCCATTTCCTCAGCAAGCGTTGGCTGATAACCCACAGCTGAAGGCATACGTCCCAGTAACGCCGACACTTCGGTTCCAGCTAATGTATAACGATAAATATTATCAATAAATAATAAAACATCTCGTCCTTCATCACGAAACTTCTCTGCCATGGTTAAACCGGTTAGTGCCACTCGTAATCTATTTCCCGGAGGTTCATTCATCTGTCCATACACCAGAGATACTTTATCTAACACATTAGAATCTTTCATTTCGTGGTAAAAATCATTACCTTCACGTGTACGTTCACCTACACCGGCAAATACTGAAAAACCACTGTGTTCAAGTGCAATGTTTCGGATAAGTTCCATCATGTTAACGGTTTTACCAACCCCGGCACCACCAAACAATCCCACTTTACCACCTTTGGCAAATGGGCAAATGAGATCAATAACTTTAATACCCGTTTCGAGCAATTCGTTAGCAGACGCCTGTTCATCGTACGATGGCGCCTTACGATGAATTGGCATCACTTCTTCTGCACCAATAGGACCGGCTTCATCAATGGGATTACCCAGCACATCCATAATGCGCCCCAGTGTTTTCTGTCCTACTGGAACACTAATAGGTGCACCAGTATTGGACACGTCCATGCCTCGTTTCAAACCTTCTGAAGCACCCATAGCAATACAGCGAACCACGCCGCTACCTAATTGCTGCTGTACTTCCAGGGTAAGACCACCCTCTTTAATAGTTAAGGCGTCATAAATGTTTGGTACGTCTTCACGTGGGAATTCTACGTCCACAACTGCGCCAATAATTTCTACGATGCTACCAGTACTCATTACTGTATCCTCTTCGACAAAAATAGTTTTTGTCTTGGTTTAAAATAAATATTCTTATACTGCTGCCGCACCCGCAACGATTTCACTCAATTCCTGAGTAATCGATGCCTGACGTGCTTTGTTATACACCAGCTGTAAATCATCAATAATGCTACCCGCATTATCCGTTGCCGCTTTCATGGCAACCATTCTTGCAGCCATTTCACTGGCAATATTTTCAACGATACCCTGATAAACCTGAGACTCAATGTATCGACCTAGCAACATATCCAACAACTCTTTACCTTCAGGCTCATAAAGGTAGTCCCAGGAATGTTTGCGCTGATCTTCATCTTCCTCTACGGGAGGGATAGGTAATAATTGGGTAATGGTCGGTGTCTGTGTCATGGTATTAACAAAATCATTAAATACCAGATACAAACGGTCAATTTTTCCTTCGGCATAGGAATCTAGCATAACCTTAATGGGACCGATAATATCAGCTACTGTTGGCTGATCACCCAGATTTGTCGCTTTGCTTACAACTTTGCCGCCAACACGCTTGAAAAAAGCGGCCGCTTTCTGACCAATAAGGCACAAATCAAGCTCTACTCCCTGATCTGACCATTGTTTCATCTGCTCAATAGCTTTTTTAAATGCATTGATGTTCAAGCCACCACACAAACCCCGATCCGTGGAAATAATCACAAAGCCCACACGTTTTGCTTCACGTTTGATAGAGTAGGGATGGTTATATTCTAAATGTGCTTTAGAAACGTGTCCTACAACCTTCTGAATGTGTTTAGCATACGGACGAGAAGCTGCCATGCGCTCCTGAGCTTTACGCATCTTACTGGCCGCAACCATTTCCATCGCTTTGGTGATCTTTTGCGTATTTTGAATACTGCCGATCTTGGTGCGTATTTCTTTTGCATTCGACATAATTTTTTCTCTAATCGGTTAACCCTTCTGCCACATCACAAGCTATGCGGCAGAGGAATATTACCAGGTCTGCGTTTCCTTGAAGGAAGTCACCAGCTTATTCAGTTCTTGCTGAATGCCATCGTTATAGTCACAGCTATCATTAACGCTATCCATTAATGCTTTATGTTCATTGTTAGCATAATCCAGCAAAGCCGCTTCAAAATCGCCAATTTTATTCAATTCAATGTCCTTAAGGAAACCATGCTCTGCAGCAAACAATGAAACCGACATCTCAGCTACACTTAATGGTGAATATTGCTTTTGTTTCATCAACTCTGTTACCCGTTGACCATGTTCTAACTGGGCTCGAGTTGCATCATCCAGATCAGACGCAAATTGTGCAAATGCTGCCAGCTCTCGATACTGGGCCAGAGCCAGACGCACGCCACCACCCAGCTTTTTGATGATTTTGGTTTGCGCCGCACCACCTACACGAGAAACAGATAACCCGGCATTTACCGCAGGACGAATACCTGCATTAAACAAATCGGTTTCGAGGAAAATCTGACCATCAGTAATAGAAATTACATTGGTGGGTACGAATGCGGACACATCACCTGCCTGTGTTTCAATAATAGGCAGAGCAGTTAATGAACCGGTTTTACCTTTAACAGCACCCGCTGATATTTTTTCGACGTAATCAACATTAATACGACAGGCTCTTTCCAGCAACCGAGAATGTAGATAAAAAACATCGCCAGGATAGGCTTCACGACCAGGCGGTCTACGTAATAACAGCGAAATTTGACGGTAAGCCCAGGCCTGTTTGGTGAGATCGTCATAGACGATTAAAGAATCTTCACCACGATCACGAAAATACTCACCCATGGTACAACCGGAAAAAGGTGCAATATATTGTAATGCTGCAGATTCAGAAGCGGTAGCTGCCACAATAATGGTATGTTTTAACGCATCGTGTTCTTCCAGTTTTCGTACAATATTAGCAACGGTTGACGACTTCTGGCCGATGGCTACGTACACACAGATAACGCCGGTATCTTTCTGATTAATAATGGCATCAATAGCAATAGCTGTTTTACCGGTCTGGCGGTCACCAATAATCAATTCTCGCTGACCTCGACCTACTGGAATCATAGCATCAATTGATTTTATTCCTGTTTGCACTGGTTGAGAAACCGATTGACGGGTAATTACACCCGGTGCCACTTTTTCAACTGGGGCAGTTTCTACACCTTCCAGGGGACCTTTACCATCAATAGGATTGCCTAAAGCATCGACCACACGGCCTAATAAAGCTTCGCCAATGGGGACTTCAAGAATTCTACCGGTACATTTAGCTGACTGACCTTCAACAATGCCGTCATAGTCACCTAATACCACCGCACCAACGGAATCTCTTTCGAGGTTCATTGCCAGAGCATAACGGCTACCCGGTAATTCGATCATTTCACCCTGCATGGCATCGGCCAGACCGTGGATTTTAATAATTCCGTCAGATACGCTGACGATAGTACCTTCATTTCGAGCTTCTGAAACAACTTTAAATTCACTAATGCGTTGTTTAATCAGTTCACTGATTTCAGAGGGATTCAGTTGCATACTCATGCGCTGTGTTCCTGTTTAAAATGTGAGAGATTCCGATAACTTGGCTATTCTGCCACTTATCGAACCATCAATCACTAGATCTTCTGCTTTAACGATTAATCCGCCAATTAAGGAAGGATCAACATTGTTTTGTATACTGACCTTACGGCCAAGTTTTTTTGCCAGTTTACTGGCAAATTTACCTTTGAGTTCATCAGACAATTCAATGGCAGAAGTTAATTCAACTTCTACCGTTTTTTCATGGTCTGCTTTTAACACGGTAAATTGCTCAGCGATGGCTGGCAAAGCTAACAAACGATTATTTATTGCCAGAAGTTGAATAAAATTTACGATCTTTTTATCTTCGGTTTCTCCGGCAATAGCCTTGAATAAACTTTCAAACAGGGCTAATCGTTGATCTGAGGTCACTTTCGGGTTTTTTACAAACGCAATAACGTCCTCATCACCAGCAATAACCGCTAATTGATCTAGCGCCGTTGACCATCGGGCTAAAGCTTTGTTTTCAAGTGCGAACTCAAAAGCAGCTTTTGCATAGGGTCGAGCAATTGTGCCAGATTCTGCCATAGTGATATCCTAGATTTGTTCTGCCAGACGAGAAAGAATATCTTCCTGGTCTTTCTTATTAATGCTGCGCTCAAGAATTTGTTCAGCACCCTGAACAGCCAGTGCACTTAACTGATTTCTCAGTTGCTCACGAGCTCGGTTCACTTCCTGATCCAGTTCAGCCATCGCCGCTTTAATAATACGCTCTCCTTCCACTCGAGCATCATCTTTTGCAGATTCTACTACCTGTGAATGGCGCTTATTGGCCTGATCAACGATACTCGCTGCTTGCTGCTTGGCTTCTTTTAGAATTTCAGCGGCGTTTTCTTTTGCCAGCTCCATATCCTGAGAACCACGCTCTGCAGCAGCTAAACCTTCAGCAATTTTTTTCTGACGATCTTCAATTGCAGTCATTAAAGGTGGCCAGACAAATTTCATGCAGAAAAAAACGAAGATAGCGAAAGCAATCATCTCATAGATAAGAGTCGAATTAATATCCACTTTGCTTCTCCTGATTAATAAATAGTGTTAGTGAGCAACCTAGTGCAACTGTGCCAGGTAGGGACTTGCCAGTGTAAACCACATACCAATACCAATACCAATCATAGTCACAGCATCTAAAAGACCCGCAACCAGGAACATTTTAACCTGCAGCATAGGCGCTAATTCAGGCTGACGTGCTGAAGCTTCCAGAAATTTACCCCCCAGAATACCAAAGCCTATTGCGGTACCCAGGGCACCCAGACCTAAAATTAAAGTAACACCTAAAGCTGTAAAAGCTAATATAGTTTCCATCAGAACCTCCAGTTAAAAAAATAAAATTCAAAAAGTGTTTAATGATCTTCGTGTGCCATGCTCAAATACACGATGGTCAACATCATAAAAATAAATGCCTGTAGCGGAATAACCAATAAATGAAATATCGACCATGCAAGTTGTGCAATACCACCGCCAATTGCTCCAAAGCCACCAGTATTAAGCAACAATGCAATTAGAATAAATAACAGCTCACCCGCATATAAATTACCAAATAACCGCAGCGCCAGTGATACCGGTTTAGCAATCAGACTAACCCCCTCAAGAATAAGGTTAAAAGGCATCATCCATGGACCAAAGGGTTTAAATGCTAACTCTTTAAAAAAGCCTACTGGCCCTTTTATTTTAATGCTGTAAAAAATAATTAACAGAAATACTGAAATGGATAAACCAAAAGTAATATTAGGATCAGCAGTAGGAACAGCCCTGAGATGTTCAACACCGACACCTGCGGCCAACCAGGGCAATAAATCAACTGGAATTATATCCATGGTGTTCATTAAAATAATCCAGACAAAAATTGTTAGAGCCAGCGGCGCAATTAACGGGTTATTGCCATGGAAAATATCTTTTACCGAATTATCAGCAAATTCGATCATTATTTCACAAAAAGCCTGCCATTTACCCGGAATCCCCGATGTGGCTTTTTTTGCTGCACGTCTGAACAGGATAAGAAAGATCAAACCTAAGCCAACGGAAAAACCAATACTGTCCAGATTGACCGTAGAAAAATTTCCTTTACAGGCTGCAGGGCCCCACTCGGTTCCCTTTTCGGTTTGACAGACCTGCAAAAACCCCAGGTGATGTTGAACATACCCTGAACTTGTTAATTCGTGCCCTGATTCACTCATGAACTCAAACCTTTAATCAAACGACTTTTAATCAAACAACACTTCTTCAAACATTGTTATTTTTTAAAATAACCAGTGACACCCAATGTGTGACCAGAGCAACCCCATAACCAAAAAGTATCCATTTCGGATTTAGTGTTGTAAACATAAAAACGACTATAAAAAATACTATGGTGAGGACTAACTTTAAAGCCTCTCCCAAATAAAAAGCCCTGACAACTTGTCGGGCTTGTCTTGCACCAGCATACTGAAAAGCTTTATGGGCAAAAACATAGGCTGGTACTACGTTGATCATTCCTCCAATAAAAAAGGAAAGTCCAACATTAAATTTTATTGCCAGAGTAATGGTCGCAACAACCACCACCGCAACAAACTGATATAATACCACCTTGAAAGCGACTTTTTTGCCACCTGATGACAAGGTTTGCACCATTTCAGTTTACCTTTCACTCTGATGATTAAAGCTTTTACCTGATTAAAACATCAAACAAAACCTTCATCAGAAAAATCTTTTCTAAAACCACAAATGAGAACCGTTCTCATTTGTAAGTTTGCTAACGGGCAAATTATACGGTGTTATAAAGCCTATCGCAATACTGTTACTCTTTCTAAAGGCAGTATTTTATCACTTTTTTAATATTAGTATAGTCTTATATAAAACACCACTATATGTTGTGCCTGTATCATTAATCTAACACTATACCGATCTGTTTTAAAATTCCATCCAGCTCATCTAACGAAGAATATTTAATAACCAGTTCACCCTTACCTCGAGTTTTCTGTTTTAACATCACAGGCGATCCGAGATGTTCACTTATTTTGTTTTGTAAATGCTCGCTATTGGCATCCTTTTTTTGCGGTGTTGCTTTTTTTGGATTTAATGTTTTTCGGATCAGGCTTTCTGTTTCACGTACGGTTAAACCTTTTGCAACAATAATTCTGGCTGTTTGTTGTTGCTCCTGACCCGTCATAGCCAATAACGCTCTGGCATGACCCATTTCGAGATCGCCTCGTTCAACCAACAATCGTGTTTCTTCAGCAAGATTCAACAAGCGTAATAAATTGGTGATGGTGGTTCTGGATTTACCTACAGCGTCTGCCGTTTGCTGATGTGTTAGTTCAAATTCCTGCATCAGGCGTTGCAGGGCAAATGCTTCTTCTATGGCATTAAGATCTTCACGTTGAATATTTTCAACCAGAGACATGGCAATTGCCGCTTCATCTGGAACATTTCTGATAACACAGGGTATATTCGCCAAACCCGCCCTTTGTGCAGCACGCCAACGTCTTTCTCCAGCAATAATTTCATATCTATCCGCACTAATTGCACGCACCACAACAGGCTGTATAACTCCCTGTTGTTTTATGGAATTAGCCAGTTCATCCAATCCTTCCTCAGACATATCGCGTCGGGGTTGATATTTACCTCGTTGTAAATACTCAACCGGGATCTCTTTCATTGTGTCTGATTGTTTTAATGCATTAAAACTATCCGCTATTTCCACTTCATTTTCAGTTAAAGAGGAGCTTGCGTTGGGTTTTCTTTTTGAAAGCAGTGCATCGAGACCTCTTCCCAGGTGGGTTTTTTTTACCATAATCGTTCTTTTTAAACCTTTATTAATTATTATGCTCTGTTTGTTGTTGTCTTCGAATAATTTCACCTGCCAGCGCCAGATATGCTTTCGAACCACGTGAATGTCGATCATGATACATAACCGGTAAGCCATAACTGGGAGCTTCTGCCAGACGAATATTTCTGGGTATCGGTGTGCGGTAGACCTGATCACCAAAATGTTGATGTAACTGAGATGAAACTTCTGAAGACAGCCTGTTTCTGGGGTCGTACATTGTTCTTAATAAACCTTCGATATGCAGCTCAGGGTTTAATGTTTCCGAAATTTGCTCAATGGTATTCAATAAAGCACTTAAACCTTCCAGTGCATAGTATTCACATTGCATCGGTATAATGACCGACTGCGCTGCAACCATGGCGTTGATTGATAACATGTTTAAAGATGGCGGACAATCAATAAAGATATAGTCAAATCGATGTTCAATTTTACTCAGTGCTTTTTTTAGTTGAAACTCCCGCTGTTCCTTATCTAGCAGGTGAATTTCCGCCGCAGTAAGATCGATGTTTGATGGTAGTAGATAATAACCGGATTGTTCTGCATTGATCATCGCTTTTTCTGCAGCCAGATCATCCACCAGAACATCAAAAAGAGAATAGTCCAGATCATATTTATCAACACCACTACCCATTGTGGCGTTTCCCTGAGGATCAATATCAACTAATAATACATTTCTTTTTGTTGCAGCCAACGATGCAGCCAGGTTAATGCTGGTTGTTGTCTTACCCACACCACCTTTCTGGTTTGTTATTGCTATTATTCTGGCCAAACTACTCTCCACAGTCTTTTTTATTTTGTTGTTAATCGCTCTATAACGATTTTCTTTTTAGATTGATAAGATGTCTTTCTGCATCCAGTCCAGGAACCACTATCTTTTCTATTGAAATCAATTCCACACTTTGGGGAAGTTGCTGCAACTCCCGCTCGGGTCTTTTTCCTTTCATCGCCTGAAAGAAGCCGTTGTTATGCAATAAGTTAATGCTCCCTTTTACCATATCATCCAACGAAGCAAAAGCCCTTGAAATCACCGTATCCTGTTTTTCCCTGAGGTTTTCAACTCTCTGGCTCTCAATTTTAACGTTATTTAACGCCAGTTGGTGGGTTATCTGTTGCAAAAATCGAGTTTTTTTGCCATTACTATCTATTAGCAAAAACTGCTTTTGAGGATAAATTATGGCCAGAGGTATGCCAGGTAAACCGGCACCAGAGCCCACATCAGCAATTTTCTCACCTTTTAAAAAAGGCGCAACGGCAAGTGAATCCAGAAGATGGTGTGATAGCATTTTTTCAACAGTTTTTATTGCCGTAAGGTTAAATGCCTTATTCCATTTCTGCAGATTTTGAATGTAATCAAAAAGCTTATTTTGTTGTTCAGTGGTTATTGAAAAAGGTAACTGATCGGTTAGATATTGTAATTTATTGCCAGGTTGTTGTTTTTTCATGCGCTTTGGCTGTTTTGTCGTGCTTGCTGTTGCAGTAATGTTCTCTTTTTGAGCGAAACCAACAAAATAGATATCGCTGCCGGTGTCATTCCAGAAATTCTTGATGCCTGACCAATGGTTTGTGGTTTTTGATGTTTTAATTTCTGAGCAACCTCTGAGGACAAACCTGAAACCGCTTCATAGTCGAAGTCTTCTGGTATTAAAGTGCTTTCATTTCGACTTTGTTTATGGATTTCCTGTTGCTGCCTTTCAATATATCCGGCATATTTAATTTGAATTTCAATTTGCGCTTTGGCGGTTTCTTCAACAAACTGTCCATCAAAATTGGGTAACTGATCGAAGTCTTTAATGGTGAGTTCCGGTCTTTTTAATAACTCACTTAAACGATATTCGCGGCTTAACGGTTTTTCCAGTCGGGATTCCAGAATTTTTGCAGCTGGACTCTGTGAATGTACAATATACTGACTGAGACGTTCAATACCTGTTTCGACAGCACTTTTTTTCTTTAAATATTGCTGCCACTGTTCATCTTCAACCAGGCCTAACTCTCTGCCTTTTTCTGTCAGACGCAGATCAGCATTATCCTCACGTAAGATCAGACGATACTCAGCCCGGCTGGTAAACATTCGATAAGGTTCCTGAGTGCCTCTGGTAATAAGATCATCAATCATCACACCAATGTAGGCCTGCTCTCTTCCTGGAGTCCAGGGCAATAACCCTTTGGAGGTCAGAGCTGCATTTAATCCAGCAATTAGCCCCTGTGCTGCTGCTTCTTCATATCCAGTAGTACCATTTATCTGTCCGGCAAAAAATAGTCCCGGTAAGTGTTTGGTCTCAAGAGAGCTCTTTAATTCCCTTGGATCAAAAAAATCATATTCTATAGCGTATCCGGGCCGGGTCATCACTACCTTTTCAAAACCGCTAATACTTCTTAAAAAATCCTGCTGAATATCAAAAGGTAAACTGGTTGAAATACCATTTGGATACACTTCGTGTGTTTTAAGACCTTCTGGTTCAATAAATATCTGGTGTGAAGTTCTTTCGGCAAACCGTACTACCTTATCTTCAATTGAAGGACAATACCTGGGGCCAACCCCCTCGATAACACCGGTAAAAAGAGGGGAGCGATCCATTCCACCTTTTATGATTTTGTGGGTTTTTTCGTTGGTATAGGTAATAAAACAGCTTACCTGTTGAGGGTGTTGACTACTCTGACCATTAATTGAAAACACCGGGGTTGGGTTATCACCAGGTTGTTCTTCCAGGCTGGTAAAATCAATCGAGCGAGCGTCTAGCCGA
>DRNA01000004.1 GCA_011322365.1 Aeromonadales bacterium
GAATACGTAAAACGGCCTTTTCTCCAAAGAGTGTTGGGCATGTGCTGACACGAAAATCAATTGCTCTGTTTTTGGATATTTTCATCCTCATACGACCATCCTGAGGGATACGTCGTTCAGAAATATCAAGACGCGACAGGACCTTAATACGTGCTAATATTCTGGGGGTTAAGTTGACAGGCGGTTTGGCCACTTCCTGTAATAAACCATCCATTCTTAAACGAACCCGAAAAAACTTCTCATAGGGCTCAAAGTGGATGTCAGAAGCTCCTTTATTAATGGCATCGAGTAAAATTTTATTGACAAATTTAACGACTGGAGCATCATCCGCATCACTGCGGCTAACATTATCATCATCTTTTTCAGTATCTTCATAATCCAGACCATCGAGTTCTTCATCATTGAAGTCAGACATATCCATACTGTCATCGGTATCAGAAAGCACTTTTTCAATGACTTTTTCCAGCTTGTCCGCTTCAACCAGAATAGCTTCAGCACTCAATCCAGATTGAAATTTTATTTCATCAAGTGCACTAATATTAGTTGGATCAGCCAGGGCAATAAATAACCGGTTCCCCCGCTTAAAAATAGGCAGGGCGTGATGCTTGGTAATCAGGTCTTCTTTTATTAAGGATGAGGTTTCCTTTTCAATGTCAAGGGCAGAAATATCAAGAAGCGGTGTACCAAACTCTGTAGATGCCAGCGTAGCAATATCAATGGGTTTAACCAGATTTTTGCTGGTAACATATTGAACAAAGGGTAGTTTTTCTTTTTTCGCTTCTTCAATAGCTTTGTTGGCATCTTCTTCCCGGAGAAGGTTCTGCATGACAAGCTGTCTTGCCAGACCAGTTAACTGTGTGGATTGTTGGGCTAATACCATAATAATCTTAATTTTTTTGTGAATTATTGATGTTTTTACGCTTTATAGACTTCATTTTAGTACATACTTCAATTATAGCTAAAAAATATTTGTTTTTTATAAATAAAATAGTAAAAATGAGATTTGTTTCAAGAAAAGACGATGAATTAGTCATTAGCCTACTATAATGTTCCTGAATCAAAAATACTGAAAACAATTTTTGGCTTATTCAGGAAAATCTTATCTACAACAAGATTGGGCTTCTGAAAAATAAGCATATTTCTAAATACTTATCAATATATTGTGGTTTAATTTTATTATCAGTACTATACTTTTTGTTTAACCTCCTGTTTGGAAATGTTAATTTAAATAAATGTCCAATAAAGATTTTGAGTTTACAATCGAGGCAGGGAAAGCTGAGCGACACTACTGGATGGATCTCTGGCGGTACCGGGAATTATTTTATATCCTGGCCTGGCGAGATATAGCGGTTCAATATAAGCAAACCATTATAGGTGTGTTATGGGCTGTTATCAGGCCACTCCTTACCATGATGATTTTCGTTATAGTATTTGGAAAAATAGCCAAATTACCCAGTGAAGGCGTACCGTATCCAATTTACGTCTTTGCGGCCATGTTGCCCTGGACATTTTTTTCAACGGCTTTTTCCAGTGCTAGTAATAGCTTAATCGGTAATAGCAATCTTATCTCCAAGGTTTATTTCCCTCGTATGATCATTCCATCAGCAACGGTAATTGTTGCCGTTGTGGATTTTTTAATATCTTTTGTTATCTTACTGGGGTTAATGGTTTGGTACCAGTATTTGCCCAACTGGCATATTCTGACACTGCCTATATTTTTACTGCTAGTTTTTTTTGCGGCATTAGGTGCTGGGCTTTATGTGGCAGCACTTAATGTTAAATATAGGGACTTCCGTTTTGTGGTGCCTTTTATTGTGCAGTTAGGACTGTATATTTCTCCTGTAGGCTTTAGTACGACCATTGTTCCAGAAAAATATCAGTTACTTTACTACCTTAATCCCATGGTGGGCGTCATCGATGGTTTTCGCTGGGCTATCAGTGGAGGAAAAACGGCTTTTAACCTGACAGAATTAACTGTTTCTGTGGTTATCATAACTCTAATTTGTATTATAGGTATTATCCATTTTAGAAAAACAGAAAAAGTATTTGCGGATGTTATATGACAGAATTAGTTCATTAGTGGCTTATGCTTAACCCTTACTGAACTCCCCTGACAAGAGGGAGTACCGCGTAGTGGGGAGAGGGTAAATTAATTTACGTGAGTACCGGCTGAATAGTTTCAAATTTATAAGTATAAAATTTGTCAATATAATAATATCGGAGGATGGTATAAATGAGAAATACAACCATAAAAATGGTAACTCATGAAGATATACTTGAACTACCCGAGCATATCATTGGCGAAATTATTAATGGACGTATTGAAACTCAACCCAGGCCGTCACCAAACATGCACTTGCCTCATCTTCTTTGGGAGGGGAACTTTTTGGGCCATTCCAAAAGGACAATGGCTCTGGTGAGTGGTGGATAATTGATGAGCTGGAGCTTCATTTAAACAGCCATATTCTGGTTCCAGATTTGGCTGGATGGAAGAAACAAAAAAGTCGGCATTATCTGCAACTACATGGTTTGAAATTGTGCCCGACTGGATTTGTGAAATATTATCACCAACAATAACTAAAATTGATCGTGTGGAAAAATGCCAATTTATGCAGATCTAGGAGTCAGTTGTTTTTGGTTGATAGAGCCTCAATTATAAACTTTTGAAGTCTATGAGCTAATTAAAAAGTAATGGCTATTATTACAAACAATAGATAATGACGGCAGGGTATCCATAGCTCCTTTTCAGGATATTAGCTTTTCCCTTTCGAGTTTATGGGGAAATTGATTGCTTGTTTTATTATGAGTAATATTACTATCAAAATTGAAGGTTAGGGTAAAAAAACATTCAACATAGATAAGTAGTAAAAACAATGAAAAAACAAATTATTATTCGTAATAAAAGGTAATCCCCCCGAAAAATAATTCTTTTCATAAGTAGAATTTTCCATTAAATTATTAATGAGGAGAACCTACAATGAAGAAGTCCAGATTTACAGAATCCCAGATCATTGGCATTCTGAAAGAAGCTGAATCCGGTGTGCCGGTCACTGAATTATGCCGCACTCATGGCATGAGCGATGCTACCTTCTATAACTGGCGGGCAAAATATGGCGGCATGGATGTTTCCATGATGAAACGCATGAAAGAGCTGGAAGAAGAAAACCGCCGCTTGAAGAAGATGTATGCAGAAGAACGCTTAAAGGCAGAGATCATTCAGGAGGCCATGGCAAAAAAGTGGTAAAGCCCTCCCATCGTAGGGAGATGGCTAAACAAGCGGTTAAAACCAGAGAAGTATCCATCAGGCTGGCCTGTCGTATCTTTGGTATTAGTGAAACCTGTTATCGTTATCAGGCAAA
>DRNA01000005.1 GCA_011322365.1 Aeromonadales bacterium
CGAACCAGGGGTGCCAGCGCTAGAAAAATTAATACCAGGAGTGTAATCAATCAAATTTTCGATTGAAGTCAGGCCTATTTGAGTAAAATCTTCAGGATCAAGACTGGTTATGGCTAAACCAACATTCTGTAAACTTTCATCTCGTCGAGATGCGGTTACTACAATGGTATTTTCTTTGGAATATTTATCTTCTTTTTGTGATTTATCTTTAGTTTCTTCAGCCAGAACCGCCACATTTACTGAGCAGATACCCAATAAAATGGCGGCTGTAACGGGATTAAAGAAAAATTTATCTGGTCTGTTATTTTTATACATCGGACTTCCCCTCTTAAACTTTTGCCCTTAAAGAAAACCGCTAATCAACTATTTGACCTTGCGTCAGTTTTCTATATTGTGATATATTTCATCTCAAGTCAAGCTCAAACTGATGTTTGCAGAGACAAATATTTTTTCTGTTAATGTTCACAATGAACCAATGCGATAACAACTGGATACGCTTTATGAAATTTCAATTCAATAGAACAACCTTAATAAGCCTGTGTTTGAGTACACTCTGCATGTTATTAACCACTACGTCATGGGCCCTGAATGCTGATGATCTCGGTAATACAAAAGTGGTTGAAGCTTATGTCGATGGTTTAGTCAAACCTTTAATGATTAAGGAGCATAGTCCATCCGGCGTTTTTGTACTGATGAAAGATGGTCAGATAATTTTGAGTAAAGGCTACGGCTGGCAGGATGTAGACAAAAGGATCCCGGTCAATGCAACTACAACTTTAATGCGACCAGGCTCTATCTCTAAATTGTTCACCTGGATTGCTGTGATGCAATTAGTAGAAAAAAACAAACTGGATCTGGATGCTGATATCAACAAATACCTTAAAACATTTAAAATTAAAGATAGCTATCCGGGGCAACCAGTTACATTAAGAAATTGTTTAACCCACACTGCAGGTTTCGAAGAAAGTTTTCTTGGTCATTTGATCCTGAACAAAAATGATCAAATTATTTCACTGGCCGCTGCATTAAAAAAATACCAGCCTGAACGTATTTATGCACCCGGCACTCAAGCTGCCTATTCGAATTATGCCACATCTTTAGCGGGTTTAGTTGTCGCGAATGTTTCTGGTATGAGTTATGAGGATTATATACAAAAAAACATCTTTGAACCTCTTGGAATGAGAAATTCCACATTTAAAGAACCCCTTCCTGACAATTTAAATCAGCATATGGCAATTGCCTACCAATATGCTAACGGTAGTTATATTGCGGAACCTTTTGAACTTATCACTAACTTTACTCCAGCTGGCGCATTAACATCTACAGCAGAAGATATGCTCAAATTTGGGAGTGCACTTTTAAATGGCGGCTCGTTAAATGGTGTGCCAATCATTTCTACTGAAACACTGATGGAAATGAATAAAATTCAGTTTAATTATGATGACCGTTTAAATGGCCATGGATTAGGCTTTATTCATTATCCCTGGGGTAATACAGATACTTTTGGACATGATGGTGCCACCAACGCATTTTTTTCACACCTGGGAGTTACGCCTTCGAAAAACATGGTGATATTTTCGAGTTTTACCGGCCCTGGCGGCTCAAAAATTAATCGTACATTATCAGAATCTATTTATGCTGAATTTATGCCTATAGCTCCTTTTTTCAATATTCCTCCAAAAGAGTTTAATAGCTATGCCAGCAAATATTCAGGTTCGTACATTCCAAGCCGTCATAATTTAAGTACTATTGAAAAGGTTTTTAGTTTACTCACACAGCAAAAAATATCCCCAGATGGCAAGGGTGGTCTGTTAATTGGAGATAACCGATATATTGAAATAGATAAGAACTTATTTCGGGAAGTTTCTACAGGCCAGTTAGCCGCGTTTAAAGAAAATAAACAGGGCAAAATTATTGGCTATGCACTTAATGGTTTATCGATGTTTGCTTCCATAAAAATACAATCTTTGTTTTTACTAAAAGCCTTTAATTTTTTCTTTTTAGTATTATCAATAGTGGTATTTGTGTTTGTTTTTCTACGTTTTCTATATCAAAGACGTCTGATTAAAGATTTACCGACCAAAGAAAAAATAGCATTCCGAGCCGCATTAATCGCTTCTTTAAGTCATCTATGGGTGGTTTTATTTGGTTTAATCACCATGATGTCTGTAGGCTCTCAACTAGTGGAACATATCCCTACGATGTTAAAATTCTGGTTAGTCTTCCCTATCATTGCATCTCTGGCTTCCATCTTTCTTTTATATCAGAATTTAGAGGTTTGGAAAGAAGCTTTATTCTCAACGTTCTGGGCTCGTCTACGTTATACTTTTATCACATTTTGTGCGTTATTTATGTCCTGGTTTTATTTTTATTGGAATATCCTGGGTTTCCAGTATAATTAACCTCAACTGGAGATAAGAGAGTAGTATCAGGCACTCTCTTATCCTACCTTAATGATTTTGGGTATATAAAAATAATAAAATATGAAAATTGAGGAGGCAATTGATATTTTGTTAACGTTTAAATATTTCATTCATTCCCGAAAAATTAATAAAATTTTATTGCTACTTTTTCTGGGATTAAGTTTTCCCTGTATTGCATCCGCCAACAAACTTACCATTCTCCATACCAACGATTCCCATTCACATCTGCTGGGTTTTGGCCCCAATGCAGACTATTCACCCAACACTCTGAATAATGATCAAACCCGTGGTGGCGCCAGCCGTATAGCCAGTTTGATTAAGCAAAGAAAAAAGGCTCTTGGAGATGAGCACGTATTACTGTTAAATGGTGGCGATTATTCCATGGGCACATTATTCAGTACGGTGCTCCCGAAAAATGGTCTTGAATTACAATTATTAAATGCACTTCATTACGATGCCATCACCTTTGGTAACCATGAGTTTGATTTTCATCCAGATGGTCTGGCAAAAAGTATTAATTCCGCACTGAACCAGGCAAATCACCTACCGCCCATTATCATCAGTAATATGATTTTTGATGCCAACGATCCCGATGATGATGCACTGGAAAAATTATGGCAGCAAAAAATTATACGCCCCTACATTGTTTTAAATCGCAGTGGTCTGAAAATTGGTATTTTTGGTTTGATGGGCGAAAAAGCGGCGGACGTTTCTCCCAATGCCGCACCGGTGACTTTTGAAAAACCGGTTATTGCAGCTAAAAGAATGGTGGCCCTGCTCAGGGATAAAGAAAAAGTCGATCTGGTGATTGCCCTGTCTCATGGTGGAGTGATTAAAGATCCCTCAAGAAAAATTGGTTGGCATGGTGACGATATCGATTTGATTGAACAGGTGCCGGGTCTTGATATCGTCGTTGGCGGCCATTCTCACACACCTCTTGAACAACCCATTATTGCCGACAACCGTATGACCGTTCAGGCAGGATCTAAATATCAATTCCTTGGTGAATTAACCGTGGGGGTCAGCGCTAAAAGCGTCCAACTTAAATCCTACCAGTTACACAAAATCGATGATAGTATCCGGGGCGATGAAAATATAGATAGATTAATTACTGATTTTAAAGCCCGAGTCACCGAACAATTTTTACAACACCATCATTTTAGTTTTGATGAAATACTGGCGGAGACGGACAAAGATCTAACCAAAGCTTATGACGATGATGTGCTGAGTAACCTGGTTGCCGAATCATTGTTAGCAATCACCCACTCTGATATTGCACTATCAACCAACGGTGTTATCCGAGATCCTGTTATTAAGGGAAAACGGGGTTATCAATCCGTCGCTGATCTGTTTCGTGTGGTTCCTCTTGGTACTGGGGTGATCAATAATTCCCCCGGAAATGACGTGTTAAAAGTTTGGGTAACGGGTCGAGAAATTAAAAACCTCATGGAAGTGTTGCTATTGGGATACCAGATGCGAGGACAATCGTTTTTTCCCCGCCTGGCAGGATTTAAAGTAATTTATAATGGTAAACGTATCCCTTTCGATCAGGTGATGCAGATCCAGCTGGGTAACAGCAAAACTGGCTATCACAATATCGAAATATCTTCTGGCAACAAAAAACTTTACAGCCTGACCATCAACAGTTTTGTTGGTGCATTAACCGGATTAATTCATAAACTCAGTCATGGATTACTGGATTTCAATCCTAAAGATAAGCAGGGAAATCAAATAACCGATTTAAAAAAAGTGGTTTTTGATGGTGATCCCGACCAGGCTGGGATCCAGCCAGTTAAGGAATGGCAACGATTTCTCAAAACCGTGGCTTCCCTGCCAGATAGCAACCAAAACGGTATAGCAGATTTACCCCGGAAAGCAGAAAAAAGATTGCTACGACAGGATAGTTATAATCCCGTCAAACTTTTTCAAAATGCCAGCTGGATAATGTATGTTACTGGTTTAATTGTGTTGTTTATTTTAAGCATTACCCTGCTGCTACTGAAAAAAATAGCAGGTAAATTCAC
The DNA here is from genome assembly GCA_011322365.1 of Aeromonadales bacterium. GTDB lineage: Bacteria > Pseudomonadota > Gammaproteobacteria > Enterobacterales > DRNA01. The sequence continues at coordinate 4,448 of DRNA01000005.1, forward strand.
TAACAGATAAATAATGTACAGGAAATTGTGATGTCTTTTAATGCTTCTCAAAAAATAGATATACTCACCTTTTTAAAACAAAAACATGCTCTGCCGGTGTTAGTGTTTTTAACCCTGATCAATATCATTGCTCTTCAGATATTAAATACACCACTGAAAACCGCAGCGGCACCTGCTGGTATTGTCTCATTTGAACTGGCCGGCCAACTCCAACAATCTCTCATTATCCTGGATTCATGGCAGGGAAAAATAGCCACTATTGCGGCTCCATACCCATAATCATTTAAGATGCAGGATTTCAGCAAGAGGAGAAGCGTACAGATTCAAGGCATAAAAGTGAAGTGTTAGCCATTCTAACTTGAACTTTTATAACGCGGAAGATGTGCGCTTATCCTCTTGCCCTATGGGAGCTCAAGCAGGAAGCCAGTGCTGCGTTGCAACTTTCACTAAGGGAATAACCATTAGCTTCAAGTTACGCCTTGCTCTGACATCCTGCTTGAACTCTGAAACCTGCATCTTGAATGATTTTGGGTATAATTCTTGGTGTTGATTACCTCTTCATCATACTCTATGCCAGTACTATCAGCCTGAGTTGCCTCTTACTCGCAAGAAAAATATCCATGGTATTTCCCCATGCAGCCAATCTGGGGATATTCATAGCAAAAATACAAATTATCGCTGCCCTGTGCGATGCCACAGAAAATTTCGCTTTAATTCAATTATTACTCGGCTCTGATCATCCTCACTGGCCAGTAATTGCCCTATGGATGGCGCTCATTAAATTTTCCCTTATCGGTATCGGCATCCTCTACATTATTATTACTTCCCTTACTCTGCTAATCACCTCTTCTAAATAAATTCATATTGAATAAATAAGCTGAATAAATAAGCCATGCATGGCATTGCACTATAATGGCGCATATAAAGCGCTATGGCGATGATTTTACGCTGCATTATGGTGCGTTAATATACTTAAAATACAAACTTTTCATGTATCTCATTGATATATAAAATATTTTTATGTTGGCATTGATATTGCTAATTTGTTAGTAGCGAGCAACAAAATAAAAACCATTAATCAAGTATGCTGCCGCTAATGCTCAACAATAAAAAACTACAACTTAGGAGGATAAATGTCTTTACTCATTAAAAAAATATACTGCTACCGCAGTTTGCCACTGGTTCTACTACTAATACTCGGTGAAATAGTGCCATTGGCTTATGCTGAAAATAATGCCACTAGCATCAGTGCAAATGTCACCCTGGCATCGGATTATGTCTGGCGGGGTTACTCTCAAACAGACGGAGATCCAGCTATTTCAGGTGGTTTTGATTATACAGACACTTCAGGATTTTATGCCGGGATCTGGGGTTCAAATGTTGGGTTTGCAGCGGATACTGATCTGGAACTGGATGTTTATGCCGGGTTTTCAATGGCTCAGGATAATGGTGTGACATGGGATATTGGAATTCTCAGATACAATTATCCCGGTACATCTATAAGCGGTGATATTGACTGGAACGAATATCACATATCAGCTTCATACGGCATCGCTTCAGCTTCCATTAATTATACAAACAATGTTTATGGTACTGACACAACCGCCATTTACTACACCATTGCCCTCGAATATAACTTGCCTCATGAGTGGACTCTCACCACAGGCATAAATTTATATGACTACGATGCCTCTCTGGTAACAGGAAGTGTAATTGATTATCACCTCGGCATCGCTAAAGAATTTGCAGGACTTGGTGTTGATATCAGTTATTACGATACCAACAGCACAGCTGCTAATTTTTATGGTACCAATATAGCTGATGGACGAGTAGTTTTGTCCCTGTCAAAAGAATTTTAGTTCCACAACATTTATTGTTAAAGAGGATCAGTTATGAAACAACTTATTGCAATTATTAAACCGTCAAAGCTTGATGATGTGCGTGAATCTCTGTCAGATATCGGTATAACCGGCATGACCGTTACCGAAGTAAAAGGCTTCGGTCGACAAAAGGGACACACCGAAATGTACCGAGGCGCAGAATACTCAGTGGATTTTTTACCAAAAATAAAACTGGAAATTGCTTTACAGGAAAGCCTGGTCGAACAGGTTATTGAATCCATTATCGCAAAAGCAAATACCGGAAAAATAGGTGACGGTAAAATTTTTGTCTTTTCCCTCGATCAAGTCGTCAGAATTCGCACCGGCGAAACTGACATTGATGCACTTTAATTAACAGGAGAAAAATAATGGAGAATCAGATATTCCAACTCCAATACGCATTAGATACTTTTTATTTTCTGGTGATGGGCGCTTTAGTAATGTGGATGGCGGCCGGTTTTTCAATGCTCGAAGCCGGATTAGTCAGGACTAAAAACACCACAGAAATTCTCACCAAAAATATTGCCCTGTATGCTATCGCCTGTACCGCATACCTGATAGTGGGTTATGACATCATGTATGACCAGGGTATGTTACTTTCTAACATTGCATTAGATGGTGCTGACAGTGCTAAAAATTTAGTTGACAGTGTACTGGCGGAATCCCAGAAAGCTTCGTTCAGCGGTGACGCTGTCTATGCAAATGCAGCCGATTTTTTCTTTCAGGTAGTTTTTGTAGCCACGGCCATGTCCATTGTTTCAGGTGCCGTTGCAGAAAGAATGAAACTCTGGGCCTTCCTGCTGTTTGCGGTAGTAATGACAGCGTATATCTATCCTCTTGAAGGGTCCTGGACCTGGGGAAGTCAGAGTGTGTTCGGGCTATTTAGCCTGGGGGATAAAGGAGCGGGGTTTGTGGATTTCGCCGGTTCTGGCATTGTTCATCTGGCAGGTGCCTCGGCAGCCCTAGCAGGCGTACTTTTATTAGGTGCCAGGAAAGGAAAATATGATAAAAATGGTCAGGTGCATCCCATACCTGGTGCCAATATGCCCATGGCGACTCTGGGGACTTTTATACTCTGGTTAGGCTGGTTTGGTTTTAATGGCGGCTCCGTGTTAAAACTGGGGGATATTGCCAGTGCAAATTCAGTGGCCATGGTTTTTCTCAATACTAATGCCGCTGCCGCTGGTGGATTAATTTCTGCATTAATTGTAGCCAAAATATTATTTGGAAAAGTCGATCTTTCAATGATATTAAATGGTGCGCTTGCCGGGCTCGTCGCCATAACTGCAAGTCCTGATACCCCTACCCCAATAGTAGCGACTTTAATTGGTTTTGTGGGTGGCATACTGGTAATATTTTCTATTATATTTTTTGATAAAATAAAAATTGATGATCCGGTTGGTGCTATCTCTGTACATGGTGTAGTCGGTTTATGGGGATTGCTTGCGGTGCCCATTACAAAAACAGATGCAACTTTGAAAGGCCAGATCATCGGTGCTGCAACTATATTTTTCTGGGTATTTATCAGCAGTTTTATCGTCTGGTATATTATCAAAAAAATCATGGGGATCAGAGTATCAGAAGAAGAAGAATTTGCTGGAGTGGATATCAGTGAATGTGGCGTTGAAGCCTATCCAGAGTTCACCAAAAGTAGTGTTTAATTGGTAAACAATTAATATTTTTAGTAATTAAATCTGCCTGCATGAAAAGGAAGTTTATGCAGGCAGGTAGGAAATGTAAAAAAAAATTATTCCCATATTAAACCTGCAGATAATCTAAAATTTCCCGCGCTGCCTCACGGCCTTCTGCAATAGCCGTGACCACCAGATCAGCCCCCCTGACCATATCTCCCCCGGCAAAAACTCCTGAAATATTTGTTTGTTGCGAATACGGTAAATGAGGCTGTGTCGATGGGCGTGTTTGTACTAAGCCATTATCCAGAGTACTAATATTATTTGATTGAAACCAGTCCGCAGGGCTGGCTTTAAAACCAAAGGCAATAATAACTGCATCGGCCTGCAGAAACACAGTTTTGCCGGGCTCGCCTGTGGTTGATTCTGTTGAGTTGAATTCCACACCAGACACTTTACCATTTTCGGAGAGGATTGCGGTGGGTTGTAAATTAAATACAAACTCAACACCTTCTTCTCTGGCATTTTGTACTTCCTGCCTTGAACCCGGCATATCGATTTCAGTACGGCGATAGACACAACGAACAGTTTCAGCCTGTTGTCGTATGGCCGAACGTACACAATCCATAGCGGTATCACCACCGCCTAAAACAATGACTCGTTTATGTTGTAAATCGTAGTAGGGATAATTTTTCATAGCATAAGATTGCTGTTGATTTATATTGCCGATTAAATAATCCAACGCTTTAATCACACCCTGGTTATCTCGTCCAGCCAATTCTCCTTCTACAGAGTTGTATGTTCCCATACCAAGAAAAACCGCATCATATTTTTCTTCAAGATCTTCAAAAGAAACATCTGAACCCACATGTGTATTGAGTTTGAATTCCACGCCAATGTCTTCCAGAAAGTCGCGACGTTTTTGTATGATTTCCTTCTCAAGTTTAAATCCCGGAATACCAAAGGTGAGTAGCCCCCCAATTTGAGGGTACTGATCAAAAACAACTGCTTTTACACCGTTTCTGCAAAGTAGTTCAGCACAACCCAGGCCTGCCGGGCCTGCTCCGATAATCGCCACTCGCTTACCTGTTTCTGGAATTGCTGAAAGATCAGGACGCCAGCCGTTTTCAAGGGACCTGTCTGCGATTGATTTCTCAATGGCTCCAATGGTCACGGCCCCAAAGCCGGTATTTAATGTACAGGCCTGCTCACATAATCGATCCTGAGGGCAGACCCTGCCACAGATTTCAGGTAATGGATTGGTCTGGTGCATCAATGTCGCTGCATCTTCGAATCGATCGTTGGCACTCAGTTCCAGCCAGTTGGGAATATAATTGTGTAAGGGGCATTTCCATTCACAATAGGGGTTACCACAGTCCAGGCAGCGTCCTGCCTGTTGCTGTAAATTTTCATCGCCCACTTTTTCATAAATTTCAGTGAACTTTATTTGCCGATCAGTAAGTATTTTTTTGGCAGCCTGTTGACGATCAATTTTTAGAAAAGTTAAAACATCTTTGGGATCGAATCGAACGGGTTCGCTCTCAGAACTCATCGGCCACCTCCATCAGAACCATCGAATTTTAAAACTCTATTCGCTGTTTCTGCTGATGAAAGCTGCTGACTATGAATTACATTCGTAATCAATGATTTGTTTGTCTCTGAACTCTCATCATGACTCCTGGGCAGAACCAGTTTAAAAGTGATGAGATGATTGTCTATATTATCCAGTATTTTCTGTGCCCACCGACTTCCGGTTCGATTAACGTGCTCACTAATTAATTCTCGTAATAACTGTTCCTCCGAATCTGATTCTGTTTCAATAAGATTAAAGATATCAACATTATCAGGATTTACATTTTTGCTGAGCAATTCAGATGTGTCCAGTACCATGGCCATACCACCGGTCATACCCGCGGCAAAATTTTCACCTACCGGCCCCAGTACTACCACCACACCTCCGGTCATATACTCACAGCCATGATCACCAAGCCCCTCAACAACAGCTTTGGCACCGGAATTTCTCACCGCAAAACGCTCACCAGCCTGACCTGCTGCAAACAGGCTGCCGCCACTGGCACCATATAAGCAGGTATTACCAATAATCGCACCACGGCTCGGGATATATTGAATATTCTCCGGGGGAAAAATACTGATACAGCCACCCGACATACCCTTACCAACATAATCATTGGCATCACCCTGAAGATTTAACTCGATACCAGCATGATTCCAGACACCAAAACTTTGTCCGGCGATACCGTTAAAATTTAATTCAAGGGGAAAACTTTTCTGTCCATTGCGTTTGGCAATAAAACCCGAGAGCAATCCACCTACGGAACGATCATAATTTCTAATGCTGTAATACAGTGAGGGCTTATCAGCTGCTTCATCATCATTGCCGGCTAACAGGGCTTGCACATCGCTAAGAATCTTATGATTAAGTTCAGCCTTATCAAAAGGATTATTTTGGATGCCCATATAATGCGCGGCACCTTTTTGGGGCTTTTTAGCTGCCGACAAAATAGCTGTTAAATCCAGATGTTGTTGTTTTGCCGTATCACCGGGAAGTACTTCCAGTAAATCGGTTCGGCCAATTAATGCATTGATGCTACTGATACCCAGTTTAGCTAACCACTGCTGTGTCTCTGCTGCCACAAATTTAAAGTAGTGAATAACTTTTTCAGGCAAGCCACTGTAGTGAGCTTCACGCAATAACTTATTCTGCGTGGCAATACCGGTAGCACAATTATTCAAATGACAGATACGTAGGTATTTACAACCCAGAGCCACCATCGGACCGGTGCCAAAACCAAAACTATCGGCACCCAGTATGGCGCCTTTGATAACATCAAGCCCGGTTTTAAGACCACCATCAACCTGAAGACAAATACGATCACGTAAATTATTTTCTATTAAGGCCTGGTGCACTTCGGCAAGGCCAATTTCCCAGGGTGTGCCAGCATACTTTACCGAAGTTAACGGACTGGCTCCTGTTCCACCATCATGGCCAGACAGGGTAATCATATCGGCATAGGCTTTGGCTACACCAGCGGCGATGGTTCCAACCCCCGGACCTGAAACCAGCTTGACTGAAATTAAAGCCGTTGGATTGACCTGTTTTAAATCAAATATCAGTTGGGCAATATCTTCTATGGAATAAATATCGTGATGAGGTGGTGGCGAAATAAGGGTTACCCCAGGCGTGGCGTGGCGTAATCTGGCTATTTCCAGGGTGACCTTCTTACCGGGTAATTGTCCACCTTCACCCGGTTTTGCACCCTGGGCAATTTTAATCTGAAGCACTTCTGCATTCGCCAGATAATGTGCATTCACGCCAAATCGACCCGAGGCTATCTGTTTAATTTTTGAATTGCGTAAACTATTAAAACGCTGAGGGTCTTCGCCGCCCTCCCCCGAATTTGAACGCCCGCCCAGAGTATTCATGGCGATGGCTAAAGCCTCATGTGCTTCAGGACTCAATGCACCAATGGACATACCTGCTGAATCGAATCGACTAAGAATATCCGTTTGCGCTTCTATTTTGTCCAAAGCCAAGGGCTGCTCTGATAACTTCAGCTGCAATAAATCACGTATTGTTGAAATCGGTCGTTGGTTCACCGCCTTAGCAAAAAGCTGGTAGTCAGCAGTTTGACCAGAGTTTACTGCAGTTTGTAATAAACTCACTACATCAGGGTTATAACAATGGTATTCCCCGCCATAGACATATTTTAGCTGGCCACTTCGCAGCAGGTTAAAGCGGGGATTCCAGGCCTGAAAGTTTGCAACCAGATCATCCTGTTGCAGATCGTCAAATGTCGCACCACCAATTCTGGAAATCATACCCTGGAAACATCTATCTACAACGGATTGGTGCAGGCCAATGATTTCAAACAAACGTGAACAACGATAACTGGCGATAGTAGCAATTCCCATTTTTGAGAGGATTTTCAGCAACCCCTTGTTCACAGCCTTAAAATAATTTGTTCGAGCCTGTATCAAATCAAAATCGAGCAGACCCTGAGTATGCTGATGATTAATTATCTGAATAGCCAGATAAGGGTAAATTGCAGTGGCACCAAGTCCTAACAATACAGCAAAATGGTGCGGATCCCGTGCTGTTGCGGTTTCAACAATGATATTCACATCACAACGTAATCCTTCATTGACCAATCGAGAATTAAGTGCACCCATGGCCAAAGCCGCGTGAATAATCAATTGGTCTTTTACAATGTGGCGGTCGGTTAATTGTAAAATAACTACGCCCTGTTCTACTGCATCAACTGCTTTATCACAAAGTTCATTGATGGCGCTATCCAGCGCTTTATTTTTTTCATAATTCAGGGACAGTTCTGCAAATTTATAATCATTTTGATCCAGAGTTTTAATCTGTTTTAATTTAGCATAGTTTAAAATGGGACTGGAAATAATAGCCCGTGATGCCAGCCCATTAGTTTCCTGAAAAACGTTATGTTCCCGACCAAAACAGGTTTCCAGAGACATTACTGATTTTTCACGCAAAGAATCTATAGGGGGATTGGTAACCTGAGCAAACTGCTGGCGGAAATAATCATAAAGGCTACGTCGTTGATGAGAAAGCACTGCCACAGGGGTGTCATCACCCATGGAGCTGGTAGTCTCCTGGGCATTATTTGCCATTACCAGAATGACCTGTTCTGCTTCTTCAATGGATAGATTAAATAGTTTCTGGTACAGAGGTAACTGTTCGATTCGAGTATCAATATAGTTTTGCGCACCTTTCTTTTCGAGTTTAATATCTGAACGCAGGCTGATGGTATTCTCTCGAAGCCACTCAAGATAGGGATGACGATTCTTTAACATGTCATCAATTTTATGTGTGCGCCAGATTTCTCCAGTTTCAGTATTCGCCGCCAGCATTTCACCGGGTCCGACCCGATCTTTTTCGATAACATCAGCTTCATCATAATCCCAGACACCAATTTCTGAAGCCACGGTCAAGATACGGTCTTTGGTAATAACATAACGAGCTGGACGTAAACCGTTTCTATCCAGTGTGCAGGCAACCTTCACACCATTGGTCATTACAATTCCCGCAGGTCCATCCCAGGGTTCCATATGCATGGAGTTAAATTCATAAAATGCACTAAGATCCGGGTCCATATTTTTGCGTTTTGCCCAGGCGGGAGGCACCAGCAAACGAAGCGCTCTGAAAATATCCATACCTCCGGCCAGCAGCACTTCCAGCATATTATCCAGCGAAGATGAATCCGATCCATTTTCATTGACCACATGACTCATATTGGACAAATCCGCTATCAAAGGCGTATATAATTTTTGTTTCCTCGCCTTCGCCCAGACACGATTACCTGAGATAGTGTTTATTTCACCGTTATGAGCCAGAAATCGAAAGGGCTGAGCATACTTCCATAGAGGAGCAGTATTAGTAGAAAAACGCTGGTGAAATAAACAGATGGCGCTTTTCATTTCAGCATCGAGTAAATCCGGATAAAATTTTGCCAGATTTTCCGGCATAACCAGACCTTTATAAACGATAGTCAGACAGGAAAGTGAGACAACATAATAGTGTTCATCTTTTATTCTGTCGGCGGCTCTCCGACGTGCCATAAACAGACGTCTTTCCAGATCCTGAGTTTTCCAGCCCGCCGGTGCCTTAACAAAAACCTGCTCTATGCGGGGTAAAGATTCCAGAGCCACATCACCACAAACACTGGTGTCAACGGGTACTTCTCGCCAACCGGCAATAGAAAGGGTTTCTTTCACCAGTTCCTGTTCAAGAATTTCTTTTGCCCGTTGTGCCTTTGATTCATCGGTATTTAAAAATATCTGTCCAACCGCAAAAAGCGTATCCAGACTAAAGTTCAGCTCCGTGGCAATTCTGTTAAAAAATACCGTATCAATCTGGATAGTTAATCCGCAGCCATCACCGGTTTTACCATCAACGTTTATGGCACCACGATGGGTCATACGAGACAGCGCTGTGATTGCCGTTTCAATTAGACTGTGTTGTTGCACACCATCAAGCTGAGCGATAAGACCAAAGCCACAACTATCTTTTGCCTGTGATGATTGATATAAACCCATGATTTTGATTAACCTTTCAACCTCTGATTTCAGTTAGCAAACTTATTATTAGCCGACTAAAGCTAACAGTACGCCAGCAGCTACAGCAGAACCGATGACACCGGCAACATTGGGCCCCATGGCGTGCATCAATAAATAATTATGGGGATTGGCTTCCAATCCAACTTTATTAACCACTCTGGCGGCCATTGGCACGGCTGAAACACCCGCTGCACCAATTAAAGGATTAATTTTCCCACCGCTGAGTTTCGACATTAGCTTAGCCATCAATACACCACTGGCTGTACCGATTGAAAAAGCAATTGCCCCAAGTAATAATATGCCGATAGTTTCCCAGTTTAAAAATTTTTCTGCTGAAAGTTTTGAACCTACACCCAATCCCAGAAATATGGTTGTGATATTAATCAGAGAATTCTGTGTCGTATCAGAAAGCCGGTTAACCACGCCACTTTCTTTCATCAGATTTCCAAAACAAAGCATGCCGATCAATGGTGCTGCTGAAGGCAGTAATAAAATACATAATGTCATCACCAGTAAAGGGAAAATGATTTTTTCTTTCTGAGTCACATGCCGTAGCTGTGTCATTTTTATTTTGCGTTCCGCATCGGTTGTTAACAATTTCATAATGGGTGGTTGGATAATCGGCACCAGTGCCATATAGGAATAGGCAGCAACGGCAATTGCACCCAGTAATTCAGGTGAGAGACGGCTCGCCAGAAAAATGGCTGTGGGACCATCGGCTCCACCAATAATGGCTATTGCAGAAGCATCCTGTAAACTCCAGTTTATCTCAGGGAAAGCATTCAGGGCAATAGCACCAATTAAGGTAGCAAAAATGCCAAACTGCGCCGCTGCTCCCAGAATAAGCGTCCACGGATTGGCTATCAATGCACCAAAATCCGTCATAGCACCAACACCCATAAAAATCACTAGTGGGAAAACCCCGGTATCAATCCCAACTTTATAAATGTAATAAAGGATACCGCCCTGTGCTGAAATGCCAGCAACAGGAATATTACTTAAAATGGCACCGAAACCAATCGGTAACAGCAACAACGGTTCATATTTTTTAACAATGGCAAGATACAATAAAAGAGAACCCACCAGAATCATGATAAGGTGCGGTATATCAAAATTTGCCAGTCCGGTACTGAGCCAGAGCTTACTTAAACCTTCAATCATAAGTATTCACTTTTATGTGTTATTCTCAAATTATTTAATTTAATCCAATGCAATTAATGTTTCATTCAACTTGACCGCATCACCTTCGTTGACAAATATCTGAGTCACTATACCATTGTGGGTAGAACTAATTTCGGTTTCCATTTTCATAGCTTCAAGCAATAAAACAGGCTGACCTTTTTCAACTTTGTCACCAACCGCTATTAACAACTTAAAAACATTTCCCGCAAGTGGTGCCAGAATGGCATTTGAAACGGCTACTGAACCAACAGTTTTCTCAGTAAATTTAGCAGTATCAGAATTATTAACATGCCCTGGCCGGTTTGTAATATCAACCACTTCACCGGCTGCAGAAACACTCACCTGATAACGCTTTCCGTTGACCACAACATCATAATTTTCACAATTTGAGCGGTTATCTTTTTGCTGCAAAATTTCCTGTTTTTTCATGGCGGTATCATTTAATTGTGGCCTGGCTTCAAATTTTGATGAATCGCCACGATTGGCAATAAACTTAATACCAACTTGAGGGAACAACGCATAAATAAGAACGTCTTCAATCAGCCTGTCAGATAAGGTTAAATTTTCTTTTTCAGCGATTTGTTGTAGTTCCAGAGTCAGAGATTCTATCTCGGGTTGTAACAAATCCGCCGGGCGACAGCTAATCGGTTGCTCTTTATCAAGTACCTTTTGTTGTAAAGCGAGATCAACATCTGCGGGTGTTCTACCATATTCGCCTTTCAAAACGCCTGCTGTTTCTTTACTAATGGTTTTATATCGCTCACCGGTCATCACATTGAGAACCGCCTGAGTACCCACAATTTGTGAGGTTGGTGTCACCAGAGGAATATAGCCCAGATCTTTTCTCACTTTAGGGATTTCTTTGAGCACCTCATCAAATTTATCTTCAGCACCCTGTTCTTTTAACTGACTTTCCATATTTGTCAACATACCACCGGGTACCTGTGACACCAGAATTCTGGAATCAACACCTTTTAAACTACCTTCCCATTGCGCATATTTTTTTCTTACTTCCCTGAAGTAGGCTGAAATATCTTCCAGCGCATTTAGATCCAGTCCAGTGTCACGTGGTTGATCTTTAAAAATTGATACCAACGTTTCAGTTGCTGAATGACCGTAGGTCATACTCATTGAAGAGATACTGGTATCAACCGTATCAATACCAGCTTCTACAGCCTTCAATAAAGTTGCCGTACTCAGTCCGGTTGTGGCATGGGCGTGTAAGGCAAGAGGAACATTGACTGTTTCTTTTAAGCGAGTGACAAGTTCCTCTGCAACGTAGGGCTTTAATAATCCTGCCATATCCTTAATACAGATAGAATTCACACCCATATCTTCAAGCTGCCTGGCTTTATCCAGCCAAAGTGCAATATCGTGTACCGGGCTCACCGTATAGGAGAGTGTTCCCTGAGCATGTTTACCAGCCTGGATAGTTGCCTTAACAGCCGTTTGCAGATTTCGCATATCATTCATGGCATCAAATATGCGGAACACGTCCATACCATTTTCAGCCGCTCTTTCTACAAAAGCAGTAACAACATCATCGGCATAATGACGATATCCCAGAATATTTTGTGCTCTGAAAAGCATTTGTTGACGAGTATTCGGCATGGCAGCTTTGAGTTGGCGCAAGCGTTCCCAGGGGTCTTCGCCCAGAAACCGAATGCAGGAATCAAAGGTAGCACCACCCCAGGTTTCGATAGACCAGTAACCAATTGCATCCAGCTTACTGGCAATGGGCAGCATATCTTCAATACGTAACCTTGTGGCGAACAGGGACTGGTGCGCATCACGCAAAACCAGTTCTGTTATTGCTAATTTATTGGACATACCCTTACCTGTTTATTTTTGATTTTTTTGTTGATAGCAATGAATAGCACTACTGATAACAGCCACTAATTCATCATCTTTGTGCTTATTTTGCAATTCATTTTTTGCTAATGGCTGAGTCAAAGAATTATTAATGTCTGCGTCACGTCGCTGCAGAAAATTACTCATTACAAATGTGAGAAAAATCAGAAAAAGTAAAAAAACAAAAACCATTCCCATCCCGAAAACCATTAATTGCAAACCTGCTAATATCATTTTAAAGTATCCTTTTATATTAATTAAGTACTGTCAAACTCGAAACTGGAGACATACTAATAAGGTGATAATTAATTGTTATGATTTTCTCATAGGTAGGTACTTAAAGAAAAATAGCCTGTCATCTCGACCGTAGTGGAGAGATCTTGCTCTGCTAATACTGTTGTCAATGAAAGATTCCTCCATTACAGTCGGAATGACACCCCTTTTACAGTTATATTTTTCCTTAAGTACCTACCTATGATGATTTTTTAAAAGCTGGAAATGCAAAGATTTTAAAGCTTCATTAAAAAAGTACTTAAGTCAGTGCAAAAAAACAAACAGAAAGTCATTGTAGACGTCTAGACATCTAAAGTCAAATTAATCTCAGTAATAATTAGACAGCCGTTCCAACAAAAAAATTATTATTCAGAAAAAAAATTATTTAATAAAAGATTAAATCTATCGCCATGTTCAATTTGTGTCCAATGTCCACATTTTCCAAAAAGGTGTAATTGTGAATTTTGTATCAGATGAAAAAGTTTTTCTGAAGTGTCTACCGGTATGACCTTATCTTCTCTTCCGTGGAAGATGAGGGCTTCATGAGGGATTTTCTGAATATCTTCTTCTGTTGAACACATTGCTTCGATCCAGCGTTGCCGAGGAGCCGGAAACATGCTCGAAAATGATTCCTGAAAACCGGGTTGAATACTGGCTTTGTAACGTAATTCTGCGAGCTCATCGTTAACCAGACTTCGATCATAGGCGAAGAGATCGAGTAATGTTTTCATATTTTCAATTGAAGGCGTATATCCCCAGACCTTATCCAGTCCTTCAGTCAGTTCAAAATGCACACCTACGCTACCCATTAAAACCAGTTTATCAATACGTTGTGGATGTGCGATAGCCAGTGCAAGTGCCAGGGCTCCTCCAAAGGAATTACCCACTATATGAGCTTTTTCTATCTCCAGTGCATTCATTAAATCGATTACATGTTGCACCCAGTTCTGCATATTGTAAGTAGCATCTGCTAATCTCTGGGTATAACCAAAGCCCATCATATCCGGCGCAATTACCCTGAAGTTTTTGGCCAGTTGAGGAATAACCAGGCGCCAATTTGCCCAGGCTGTGACGCCCGGACCAGAACCATGGATAAGAAATACGTTTTCACCATGTCCCTGATCGTGATAATTAGTCTTAAATTGTCCGGTTTGAATAGTTTGGCCAATTTCTGGATTTTTATTCATGTATTACTCTCAAATTTGCCTCAAATAATTAATATAGATTTTTCATTGATATAAAATTAGAAAAAACGATCAAAATGGATCTGTTCAAAAGGGACTTTATAATCGATCATCAATAAACGTTGTACGGCTGCTGTCATTGGTGGAGGACCACAAAAATAAAACTCAAAGTCAGGAATGCTTGAACCCAGAATTTTTTCTACATATTCATGCACAAAACAACATTCTCCATCCCATCCCTGCTCAGCAGAAAGTTCAACGTCAGAAGTGACATTATGACAGCTTAACTGTTCACCATTAGCATCCATTTCAGATACAAGCTGAGGCGTACAAATATCAGCTGGGGCTCTACCGCCATAAAACATGATAATTTTTTTATTTTTGTATTGTCCATTGGTAGTCATAGCTCTGGCAATTGACATCATCGGAGACAAACCCGACCCCCCACCGATACAGACTACATCACGTTCAATTTCGGGCCTTAAATAGGATAAACCGTAAGGACCATCCAGTTTGATGCTATCACCCTGTTTTAATTTATTAAATAAAAAGTCACTCCCAGAACCACCGGGCATTTTTTTTATGATAAAGGTCCAGTCTCCCATTTCATTGCTATTATTTGACATTGAATAGGCTCGATCACCCGCTACTCCAGGTAATGTCAGCATAGCAAACTGCCCAGGCATAAACCTGGCAGGAAAATTGTCCTTAAAATGAAACTCAGACATGTCAGCAGTTAATTTACGCTGTCCTACATAAGTTACTGATCTACGTTGAGGAATATAATCCGGTGTATCAGAATGATCTTCACCAAAAGCAATTTCACAATCTGTTACAGGTTTACATTGACAGGCAAGTCGCTTACCTTTTCGAATATCTCTTGGGGATAATCCAGGCGGTGCATCCCAGGTAGACAATACTTTTCCTTCAATTAAATCAAATTTGCAACTACCGCAACCACCAGAATTACATTCATAGGGAATTTTTATTCCTGAACGTATAGCTGCTCTTAAAATAGTATCCTGCTCATCACAATCAAATTGATTTTCTGAATTTTTAATTTTAATAATTGACATTATTTTAAAACCTTCTTAAAAACCATTTTAAGAGCATTAAAGACAATGATAAGAAACATTATAAAACACTACACTTCATAGCATTTTCAGGAGCTGTGTAACTAGCTCCTGAAAAAATGATATAAACTACGAATTAAGCCCAATATTTGTCAATAGCCCATGAGTAACTGATTTGGCTTCAGCTGCTGCATCAGGGATATCAGGTAAGGCTTCACAATAGGTATCGATAGCGGCATCAGCCAGGGGCAGCCATTTATCGATCCAACCTTGTAATACAGCTTGATTACCTTCAGTGTCCAGAGCCATTTTAACAAGTGCAGCTGACCAGCGGCGATGACGTTCTGCATCACGCATTTGGGCTTGAGTCAATAAACCCAACAAGGTGTCGTTATTATTTCGAGCAGCATTTCCTAATTGAACAAGTACCGCTTCTTCAATCGCAGGCTTGGCAATTAGATTAATGGCAACAAACGCCTCAGCCCAATCCCAGGCAATCAGAGCTTTTTCCATCAGTTCACGGAAACCTTGCCAGGCAACATCATTTTCCCAAATTTCTCGTTCATTTTCACCAAAACCGTGGGCTGGATAGGCATTTGCCAGTTCACGTGTACGATAAGCCGTATGAGAAAGCCAGCGTAAGCTATCTGCCGTTTGATAGGTAGCACAATTAGTGATAGTACTGGCCGGAGCCATTTGATGAATATAAGATGATCCAAGTTGCAATGTATGAAATAAATAACGCGTAGGAGCATATAATTTTGCCAGAAGCAAAACCCATTCCTCACTCAACATTTGATCATGGCCTCTATCACTGAATTGATCGAACAAACCTGTTACATAAGTTTCCTGACCATCCTGCTGTAAGTTATAAGTACGATAAATCAATTGATCAGGGTCACGAAAAGCATCCCAGTCTTCACATTTTAACGGGCTCTCATTGCGATACTTTCGATACCACTTTGCCATTGGAATATTAGGATCTAATTCCCAGGGATTGTCCGGGTTGTCCATATGATAATGTAAATTTGTTGATACAATTTCATATTCACTGGGTCTTCGACGGTTGCCCGCAAGATGAGACCAGGTTTTAAGTGGTTTCAGTACTTCTGGAGCTTCTGTTTGATCTGACATTTTTTTATCCTCAATTTTTTTAGATTCTTTAAGTACGAATCAAAGAACTTATTTAAAGTTGTATATCGTTATAAAATCTGACTTTCTCAGAATCTGTCTGGATCTGACCTGCAAACGAACTCAGGTTAATTTCTATCTCCTGCATTCTAAAAGGGCGACCCAAACATTCTTCCATTGATTCCCGTGTCAAAATTAATTCATCATCAGCCGCTATTCTCAAATAAGCTATCCTGTCATCTACAAAAATTTCTTTTCCAGGATTATCCATTTCAGCAGCTTCAACTGTTGCCTGAGCAACATCACCAGCTCGCATTACGGGTCCCACACGATTATTATTAATCGCATCTCCTGCGTTTGTAGTCATCTTTTTTACCTCTATAATTTAAGAGTCCTATACATTAAATATTTTGTTCTTATAACGATTGAACTCTAACAAATATTAAAATCAACTATGGGACTTACAGGGTTCAATTCCTACAACATCCACATAAATATCATCACCTTCTATTTTTACAGGATACTCAGCTATCTGACAGTCTGAAGGGTTTATCCCCTTTCCCGTATTAGAATCAAACTGCCATAAATGTGCTTTACAGGTGAGAACTTTGCCGTCAAATTCTCCTTCAACAAGTTCAATTTCCTGATGAGGGCACATCGCTTGAAAAGCTTTAATGCCACCACCTTCTAAACCTAATATCAAAACTTCGACTCCATTACTGGTTTCGAATGCATCCATGTCACCTTCCCACACATCATCGAGAGTACAAATTTTTTCAAAAGCCATAGCTAATTTACCCTCAGCTATCCATAAAAAGAATGTCGAGGGTTTCTGTCGGGCGAATACCCGAATCAGCTACGGTCATATCACGTGGGAAAAGTTCACCCTTTTCATGATGTCTGACCCTGAGTACTTTATCAGGCTGTGGACGCACACGACGGTTAAGAGAATGATGAGCACATTTTTCAGCAACCTGATCCATTGTATCCTCAGTATCAACAGGTACCAGCTGGATAACAAAATCTCTCTCAAAATTGGAATGTATCGGAAATAATGCCATATTTTTTTACCTCAAATAATTTTGTTAATATCTGCCCTATGCGGCATTTTCGGTTTTAGTGCTATATGCTTTAACCCATTCATAATTATGAGCATCATCACCCATTTCACCGGGAGAGAGCCCCATATAAGCCAATCCACCCATTAAATCAGGAGGCTGAATCTCACCAGCAAGGAAACGATCAATAAAATTCATGTGCCCTTTATAACGTTCTGGATCAATCTGGAAACACCAGCGATCAGGCTCAGAACCGAAGTGGTAGAGACGACCTTCATACTCAAGTGGATAATCTTTCACATTCCAGTCATTACCTGGCGTACCCACAATAGGAACATTGGACATGTTACAAATGGTCGGCAGGGTTTCAGGACCAGTTAACTCAGGCTTACCATTTTGTAAATTATCGACAATGACATCCCAGCACTGTCCCCATGTATCATTCCAGCCAGGGTATTTTTCTTCTAACCATTCACGCTCATCAGGTGTTACTCCTGCTGCTGGATTCCACCATACTGTTGGACGCCAGTACCATACACCTAAATGCATACCGTGATGAGTTTCATCCAGTGCACGCATAAATTCATCCCAGTACCAGGGTTTATCCAGGCCTAAATCCAGTAACTGGCGTTCAAACTGGGCCACAATCCACTCCAGCATAAATTCTTTAAAGGATTGTTTACGAGCTTTTAAAGGTGTGTAGTAATCCATGATTGGTCCAGTCAAAACTGAAAACAGTTTCCAGGCTCGCCAGATAGCAGCATCCACTAATGTTTGAGCTTCTTCTTTTTTCCCATTGGCAAGTAGAATTTTAAGCGATGGGCCACCTTGTTGAGCATGACGAGATTCATCAGTCTGGATACTGGAGATTAAACTTGCAAATGTATGATCACCAGCTTCAGCAGCATCTGCCGCAAGACCAAGGAATTGCATGTTGGTGAAACCTGTCTCAAATGCAAACGTCAGCATAATAGATACCGCTACCGCATCACGAGTCATCATTGCATCATCAAAAAAACTTCGTGCAGCTATAGCTCCCCATTCATTGGTATGGAGGGCTTTATGGGCCCAATCCCACTGTCGGCTTCGTTTGACATTGGCGTGAGGAAAATATAGCTGGATCTGCCCATGACGATTTTCATCCATCATACCGAATACCGCCATATTTCTATTTCCAGGTGCCTTGGCAAAACGTGCCATACGTGCCTCACCAGTACTGGCAGCATACTCCGCCAGGGCTATTGCACCATAATGCGCAATCATGGTACTTACCCAACCGGGATCCGCTCTATCGACAAAAGAATCACGTTCCAGAGCAGCCTTTACAGAATAGGCGCCTGAATCTTTTTCACGTTGAATATTGACATACTCAGAGTAAACGACTTTATAAGGCTCATCATATTCTTCCCAGGCTTCTGCGGGTATGCCACGGTGACCGCTCATCTCATCAGGAAAAAGCTCCTCTTCCGAAACATATTTTGTAGTCCAGTTAGTAGTACGCGTTAAGTCATACCATTCTTCTCTTTTTAACATTGCCATAACTTTATCCTCTAGTTTACTTACTTTAAATTTTATTCATTTTGTTGCAGAATTGCTTTTATACCCGCCTCAGCACATTCAACATCCTGTTCTGCTGAACCACCTGATACACCAATCGCACCAATTAGCTGATCATTGACTCTTATAGGTAACCCACCACCAAAAACAACCAGTCTATCTCTACCCGGCATCCCGGTTTTTAACATCTCATCTTCCTCAAAAATATCCTTCCATTGTGAAGTTGGGAAACCAAAACTTGCCGAGGTGAAGGCTTTATCTTTTGCAATCTCAATGGAGTGAATAAAAGCCCCTGGCATTCGCAAAAATGCCATGGGGAGCCCTGCAGAATCCACAACTTCAACATTAATTAAAATATCCAGTTGCCTGGCTTTCTCTACAGCGGCCTCAACTGCAATATGAGCAGCTTCGGCCGTAATGGATTGTTGATTTATAATAACATTCACAGAGATAACCTAGGTATACACCGTAGTGAATGATTCAACCAGTTCTCTGGTATGATAGAAAATACCGGCACCCAGTTCATCTTCAGTCCAGGTAGTCACCGGTCTATCGGGCTGTGCCAGATAACCCAGTCCGCCAAAGGTTTCATTACGATTGCCCGAGGGATCAAAGAAATAAATCGTATAACCTCGGGTAATACCATGTCGCTGAGGAGTGACATCAATTTTCACACGATTTTTAGACATAACATCAGCTGCTTTTAATACATCTTCCCAACTGTCAAGGAAAAAGGCCGCATGATGTAATCCTGGAACTGGCCCTCCTACAAAAGCAATATCGTGGGGCGTATTACTGCAACTTAACCAGGTCGCTAACTGAAAAGCCCCTTCCGGTCCAACAACAACCTGTTCTACCAGGTAGAAACCCAGTACGTTAATCATGAAATCCGTGGATTCCTTGACCTTGTTAACCTGTTCTTCAGGATTAAATTCACACATTAAGAGCGCATGATCAAGCCAATGGACCCCGGCACCTTTAAGTCCATCCGGCCAGGGATCAGGATTTATACTACCTACCGAAGTTCCTACCAATTCTTTTTCAGCATAAAGATACATTTCATGTTCGCTGGGTAGTTTAAATTTAAGTGCCCGACCCACACATTCCAGAGTACCAGCTGGAACTTCTTCTACCTCAATTCCGTAATCGGCAATACTTTGCTTGTAAGTATCAAGGTCGGCATCTGATTTAACCTTATAAGCTATATGATTCATACCAGCTTTATCTGCCTTGCTCAGTATTACTGAATATTTATCCCATTCATCCCAGCCTTTTAAATAAACATTGCCCGATGCATCTTCATGGGTTTTGATCATGCCATTAACATTGACATAATGGTTAACTGCTTCCTCCATATCCAGCACTCGGATATTAATATGACCTATACGCAACACGCTCATTTTATATTTCCTCTTTTTATTAAAAATTTCAAAAATCCTGTCTTATATTATTCCGTATTTTTTTATTACTGGTGGTTTAAGAACATTTTTAGACATCTTACCAATAACTTTTAAGCAAACATCGCTTGATGGCATTGTTCTACACGCCAATATTTTTCTCTGTTCAAAATCTGTTTTACTCACATGCTCACTACTCATACTTTTTGTTTCAACTTCACCTTCAATAATCTGAATTTTGCACACACCACAACCACCGCCATGACATCCCGAAGGAATACCACGCTTACCCATGGCAGCCATGGCGGACAGGATGGTTTGTCCTTCTTTGCAATAAAAAGATTCACCTGTTTCTTCAATAACAACCTCATAACGATTTAACGACGTATACATAAATTTTATATGGTTTTAAATAATGGACTTTTTGGCTTTTCATTAGCACTGGCTTTGGTATAGAAATTTTCCATATACATATCCCGTTCAAAAAGACGACCTTTCATCAATGTGGTGATGCAGGCATCTATCATCGGGGGAGGTCCACACATATAAGCTTTATGGCCCGAAAATTTTCCTGCAAAATGAGCATCAAGTGCTTCATGAACATATCCCCGGGCACCCGACCAGTCTGAACCTTCCGGTTCATCTGAAACAACTGGAACATAAGTGAAATTTTTATGCTCCTCAGCCAGCTCCTTAAACATATCACTATAATAAAGTTCGGCCTGATTTCTTGCCCCATAAATAAATGTAATTTCTCTTTGTTCATCCTGTTCAAACAGATCCAGAATCATAGATTTTGGACTGGATAAACCCGACCCTCCCGCCAGAAAAATCATCGGCTCGGGGTTGGATTTTCTTACGAAAAATCGCCCATAGGGTCCATTGAATTTGATTTCATCACCCACCTTGAGTTGTTCATGAATCCATTGAGTACCTTTTCCACCTTCGATAAGGCAGATATTTAATTCAATCAGGTTACTTTCAGAAGGTGGACTGGCAATGGAAAATGCCCGAGGCTCTTCTTCCATTCCAGGTAATAATAAATTGACATAGTGACCAGCCTGAAATTTTATCTCACCATTGGCAATCGCAAGAAATACAGATTTAATGCGAGGCGTTAAGGTTTCAATTTTTGTTACAGTGCCAATAAAATCCTGAACTTTGTAGTTTACTGCATCCGGTTCTTCTTCAATATCCGCTTCTATGGTTAAATCACTTAGAGGTGTTGCGCAGCAGGCCAGGCATTTACCTTCATCGCGTTCCATATCCATTAAAGCAAAGGGTGAAGCATCACCCTGTTCAATATCACCATCAACCACATCTACCTTGCAGGTTGCACAAAGACCATGACCACAGGCATGAGGAAGATAAACCCCAGCCCTTAAAGCTGCATCCAGCAAAGTTTGTCCTTCTTCAACTTCAATAACATCCCCGCTGGGTTCAATTGTCACTTCATAAGACATTTTACCTCCTAGCTCCCAGAG
Organism: Aeromonadales bacterium; assembly: GCA_011322365.1. Classification (GTDB taxonomy): domain Bacteria; phylum Pseudomonadota; class Gammaproteobacteria; order Enterobacterales; genus DRNA01. The sequence goes on from DRNA01000005.1 coordinate 26,251, forward strand.
CCTCCAATACCATTGAGACCAGGGGTCACAAATCGAATGACTGATTTATGGCCAATGCCATTATCTTTCAAACTGGCTTCCAGTTTCGGTGAAAAGGGTTCATTATCAAGTTGCCATTCCACGCTAGCCCAGTCAATTGATGACCATTCCGGGTGTGCACCAAAAGCAGCAGGCATCACCTCGTTCTGGAATGCACCAAAAGGCATATCAGGAGGTAAGGGAAATGCCATTGGGCTACTTATCATCAAGTGATGATCCCATCCAATAATAACCATCTGGTTACCATGAAAATTTTCAACGTTGTCTTTAACAAGAGCGGGGTATTCGCCAATTGATTTAACAGACATATAATATTCTCCTAAAATATCAAAACCTAAATGAATATGTTTTTTTCATATATAATGCTATTTAGTTATTTTAACTGGCTTTGGATGTAGATGATTCTTCGTCATCCAGCCCCTTCCACTCTTTCCAACGCTTCTCATCAGGAGAACCTACATAATCCATATTGTCAGCTCCTAGCTCAAAGCCATACCATTTAAGTACATTTTCCAAACCTTCTCCTCCACAGTTACCCTGAAATATTTGTTGTGGTGGTAACCAAGCCTGAACATATTTTTCAGGTTCATTCTCGAAAATGGTTTTACAGGGATCAGAACAGAAATGATATTTCTCACCTTCATATTCAGTAGTGCGATAGGCTATCTGTGTCATATCATCGACTTCAGTGAAACCCATCGGGATCTGGCAGGTTTGACAGATACAGGGTAATGTCTGACTGTAATAACGTTCACCTTTTGCTTCCTGTTCTTTCCAGTGTTCGAAACGTGGACGATAATATTTATCAAATGTATCGGGATATTTTTCTGATAGCCAGGCCATTTTCTTTTCATCTGGCATCCAGGTATGGATTGCAGCTGCAGCAGTATGATTGTATAAAATACCCCAAATCTGATGACTTAAATGCTCCTTTTCCACAGAACAGATATTGGCGTAGTCAGGCATTTTGATGCCATAACGTTCAAGATCTTTAAATAATGCGCCACCGTTTTCTTCGAAATAAATCTCCCAGGCCTCTTTCCAGGACATTGGGCTTTCTGGCAACATGTAGTCCATCATGGCTGATACCAGACTTAAAACCTTATAACCACGCCACAACCACTTGTCGATCCATTTTTGAACGATGGGGACATTATCTTCATCCTGTTCCAACATAAATTTAATTGCTTCAAGACCTAATGTCATATGTCTAGCTTCATCAGATTGTGCTGAGAAACCGAATGTAACTGTTGATAGATCACCGTTATAAGCTGCACCTGACATAAAGGGTACAAATAATAAATTGGTTAAGACATATTCAAACGAAAAACCAACTGCTACCATAAATTCAAATGGGCCAGCACTGTTTGCATCATCAAAAAATGACTTGGGAACAGAGAGATACCAGACACGGTCATGCCATTTACTGAAATCATGCAAACCATCAAAGAACTTATTATAATGACTGATAGTATGAACCTGTGTCTGGATATGACGTAATTCATCCAGTGATTGCATCTGACAGGCAACTCTTGCTCCCTCGCCAGTAAAGTGACGTCCCTGACGAGCAAAGCCACGGTGGGCCTGGTACTCCAGCGGCGATACACCCTGAATAAATAATTTAAGAGCATTTACATATCTTGCATCAGTAATGTTTAAATGCCCATTATTCTGGGAAAATGCATCCATTATCGCATAGAGCTTCTTTTCTTTTTCACCCTGATATTTCCAATAGGAATCCATTGTCATACGAAAAGGATCTTCCCAGGCTTCCCAATCATGAATTTTAATACCTTCATATTTGTCATAGGGAAAAACTTTTTCCATCGGTTGGTAACTTGTTTCCCATCCTAAACGGGTCATCAATTTATACCGTTCTCGCATATTTAATTTTTTAGCCATGTGTCAAATCCTCGTTACAGTTTGTAATTGTTTATCTATAGAGTTAATCGTTCCAATAAATAGTAAAGTGATCTTCATCATCATCAACATGTCCACCAAAGGAAATCATCACTAATTGAATATCCTGAGGATCCCATTCAGCCCCGATCAATTCGCTCACTGTTTCTCTTTTAACCACTAATTTTCCTTCTGCAGAAATACGAACCATAGCAGGCTGACGATCAACCACTGCGTCTGGATTATCCTGAATAATTGCTTCAATAATAGGACGAGCTTCATCATTGTCCTGTAAAGCCAGAAATACTGTACTCATTTGTTATTCCCCTGTTATTAACTAATACCATTTTTTTGGGCACGTGAAATTAAAGAATTTTTCACCTCTTGCCATGCTTCGGAGCCATTTTCAATAGATGCTATAGCTAAGGGTTCAAGTGCCTTTTCTGCTCTTTCAAGCCACTTTGTGAACCATTTAGAAACCAGTATCTTATTTGCTTCGGATTCAGAAGTAGCCACTGCTATCTGCTTATTAACCCAACGTGAGGATTCGGCAAACCAGTCTACTGTAAATTCGGTCAACATTGTGTAAGCTGTAGCACCTTTAGCATTCATCTGTTCTTCAAATTTCTGGAAAAATAATGGGTAAACCAGGCCATCCATAACAAAATTCTGCAAAACAAATAGTTCAAACCAGTCCTCAATAACAAAACTGTCTTCGACTAAGTTGCGTAATTCCTGCCAGATAGGTTTATTTAACCAGTCGTCCTTTGCATTATCGATAGAAGCCGTATCATTTTCTGAAAGTACCAGACCAATACGTGTAATATATTGAGCATTACCTAAATGATCAGCTGCATAAAAACTTGCAGCGGAAGTAAGTGCTGTCCCGTAACCCATGGCGCAGATCTGATAATTATTCATATTTCCGCCCCATTCATAATGGCGAAGAGGAATAATAAAGTCCTGAATTTTCTTTTTTGCGTCCTCAGGAATTGTTGCTAACAAAGATCGTTTTTCAACAAATTTAAAATTATTTTCGGTAGAATCCTGTTGTTTTGCTCGAGTAATAACATAATTACCATAATAAAATTGGCGTGGATCAAGAAACTTATACCAGTCACTCATCACCAACTCTGTACGTGTGGCATCATATAATTCTTTATCTGGCTGCCACGTTGGACGATAGTGAAAATTTTCAGTTGCCTGCAGATCATAAACAGCCTCCTGGTATCGACTGGCCTGTTTTCCTTCTCCTATCCGTTTAGCAACATGAGTATATGTTTGCCTGACTGGTTTTATTATCTTTGCTTTAATATCAATATGCATTATTACTTATCCTCTTTCTGTAAAATTTTTAAGTGAACAAATTTTTTCAAAATAAAACTAAAAAATTATTTTTTAATGCCAGGTTTACCATAGCGCCACTTCAACTTATCAAAATCAACCTGAGCTGCCTCTTCTGAGGTCATGTTAATAATATTGTTGTTTGCACAAAAATCCTGATACGCTTCAAATGGCAGGGCTAACTCAACATAAATTTCTGGCTCACCGATCGCAAAATCAAATTCTATTATTTTATTATGACGTATGCCGGTAATACGAACATAGCGTTTATTGACATCAAACTTATTGCTGTTATTTTTATCTTCTGATTCTAAATTTGATATTGTGCTCATATTTATTTTCTCGACCTGTTTAAGGTCTTATTAATACCTTCATTGCATCGTCTGATTTATCAAAAAACATTCTATAGGCTTTATCAATATCAACCAGATCGAAATTATGGGTAAAATATTCTTCAGGATTTAAGACATTGCGTTCCATTAAACGTAAACCTTCCCACATAAACGGTTGTACATTAGCAAAACCATTCATGTGTAAGGTAATATCGCGTAAGAAGACATCTGCAAGGACCAGATTAAATTCCTGATCACAAAAGACACCAATGGCAGCTATTGTTCCACCGGGACGAATAATATCCAACGCCATTTGTAAGGTTTCGGGATAACCAACTACTTCAATAACTTTATCAAAACCCCGCCCATTACAATACGATAATGCCTGCTCCTTACAATCCGTATCATTGGCATTGATTGTTATTGCGCCCTTTTTAGCAGCCACATCCAGCCGATGTGCAACTTTGTCTATGGCAACAACAATTCCAGCAGCTGAGTTAATAGCAATATCCAGTGCCATCAGGCCCGTCGGGCCACATCCAATTAAAGCGACATTTTCACCGGGTTTTATATCTGCCAGTTTGTTGGCTATTATGGCGGACGGTAAATTACAGGAAAGGGTAAGAGCCGCCGCATCGGAAATTGCATCAGGGATTATCATGGCATGAGCATCAGCATGAGGTAAAATCAATGCTTCAGAGTGTGTACCATTGAGATCTCCAAATGGGATGCCAAATCCATAAACAGCCTTTTGAGTGGTTTCACAATGTGCAGTTTGACCAACTTCACACATGTAACATTCACCACAGGAGCAGGAATAAGCCATTGATATTCTATCACCGGGTTTAAACTTACTTACTCTCTTACCAGTTTCTCTTACAATACCGATTAATTCATGCCCTGTCTGTGAACGGCCTTTTTCCATAATGGGATCCATCGCCCCTCTATAGAGATGTAAATCAGAACCACAAATAGAAGTTGCTGAGACTTCAACTAGAACCTCATGATCAGCTTTTAACTCAGGTTCATCCACATCAATTGTTTTTATATTTTCTTCACCAAAATAAACAGCGGCTTTCATATAACATCTCCTATTCTTATAATTGTGGCTTTTATTTTTATAGAGACTAAATCAGCTTACATAAGTGATTTTTCAATTATTTAATGAGTTAACGTATTTTTCTTTTCTAACCTTTCCGTAAGCCTCACCAGATTTTATATAATTGTACTTTAACTATATAAGCTATCTAGCACTTTCTATGCCAAAAGAATTAACCGTAATCTTAAGGCTCCAGACTAGCTCCACACGATAAAATTTGTTCAAATGACAAAACAGTTGTTATTTCATCAATATTCTTCGCGAGTATTTAATTATTTATAATTGAAAACATTACTGATAATCTCTTAATTGATCTATATCAAATTGTTCATCTGTCACGTTTTCGGAACGGTTATCCCATTGAGGTGTCATAAAGAAATAATTTACTCTATGGTTAATTGCGTTATAAATAGTAATATGACGCCATTGAGAATCACCGTCAAATGGGCGCCAGGCTCGACTATCATCCCATATTCTAAAAATATTGTCCCTCTGATCGGTCGTCCTCTCATACTGTGAATAATAGGTTTCCATATCAATATATAGAGTACGTTTCTTGTACTGATAACTACCACTTTTATCGATAATTTCTAATATCCAGACTGGCCTCAATTCAAGTTCCAACTCATCCCATTTGCACTTATCATTATTAAATTTACCGGAATTGTAAATATATCCAACTTCTGGTGAAGCCAGAATTAATTTCTCGCCAACAAGTTTGTATTCGAACTGAGAACGATTCGTTTTTACCCAGTAACTGCGCCAGTCATCCCAGGTAACTTCTAATCCGGCCCACATGGGATCCTGTGCGTCTGCTCCTGAAAGTGTTCTTGTCCTTCTCATTGCTGGTAGGAAAACTTTGAAATCATCATGTTTTTTTCCATTTGCATATCGTTGTCTTATTCCAGCAAAGCCTCGTACATCATAGGGTTGATAAGCGTACACTGCCCCCCCTTCTACAAGCTCTTCCTTATCATCTACATCCCTCTCATCTCCAATCTGGGTTCTTCCATGATATTTTTGCCACCAGATAGCTGATTTATATTTATAGTCAATATTTCCTTCCTGGCTACAGGATAAAGTTATCACAGGATCAAGAGCCAAAGTTTCAGTACCCACACCATAAGCTACAAATGACCACATTAACTCAAGTCCATTTTCTGGTTTTATGTAGGGAATGGCAGCAGCGGTTTCAGAATTTAATAACATCGCTGTTCCATCAGGGTTTCTGAGGGTATCTTCACTATCTGTATACGGTACTTTTTTATTATTAATCAGATTTCTAGTTGCAGCCAGAACACCTTTATTCTGATAGTAAGTATTTGTTGGTATAATAGATGCCTGTTTTACAAACCCTTTTCCGGAAAGAATAGAATCGTATATTTCTTTTGGTAAATACTCTTTCAGCCAGGGCATACTATTAATATTGCTGGATGATATGTGTAATCCCGGTTTCAATTGCCCAGGTAATTTGTATCTGGCAATTATATCGTAAGCATCATACCCCCTTAGATTCCGCCAGGCAGTTGCCAGTTTAATTGCCTCTGGGTTTTCTAAGGCTTTAAGCCATCTCCTATGGTTTATATTTTGTGTACTCTGGCTAAACTTTTTCCAGTTATGCAGAAGTTTATTGCTTACTTCAGCGCTATCAACATTGTTAACCATATAGAAAGCAAAAGATAAGCTTAAAACAAATCTTCCTGAGAAAGAAAAAGGAGCCCTGTAAAAAAGGCTCCCTTTGTTTGTTTGAGTTTCGTTACAACTCTTCTTAGTGACTAACATTACAGAATATCGAAAAACTATTGATAATCGCGTAATTGGTCAACATCAAACATTTCATCAGTAATACGATCACCTCTATCATCCCAGTTAGGAGTCATAAACAAAGTTGACATTCGTTTTAAAATATAATTATTTACCATAACCGAACGCCACTGAGCATCACCTTCTGTTGGCCGCCATGCTCTACTATCTTCCCAGTTTCTGAAAGGATTTCCTCGAGGGTCCCAGGTCATGTGGTATTGCATATAGAAAAATTCTTTATCTACCCAGGTTCTCCTTTTGGAGTACATGTATTTACCAGTTTTATCAATGATATCCAAAATCCAGACAGGTCTAAGTTCCATTTCCATAGATTTATAGTTACACTGATCTTTAGTGAGTACCGAAGAATCATAAATATAACCAACTTCGGGCGAAGCTAAAATAAAGGTTTCGCCTACAAGTTTATATTCAAACTTATCAACATCGGTTTTCCCCCAATAGGCTCGCCAGTCATCCCATGTCAGCTCCTGACCGGATGCTATAGGATCCTGTGCATCGGAACCCGTTAATACACGTGTACGACGTAAACTCGGAATGAACACTTTAAAATCATCATCTTTTCCAGCTTCTGGATAACGTTGTCTTACACCAGCCAGTCCTCTGATATCATAAGGCTCTTTAAAAAATACTGAACCACCCTCAATATAATCCTCTTTTCCTTCAACATCTCCAAATGGAGCAACATTCTGTCTATTGTGATAATGCCACCACCATAAATCAGCTTTAAACTCACTATCTATTTTACTATCCTCTGTACATGCTCTCATGTGTATGGGTTCAAAATCCAGGGTGTCAGTATCTACAGAGTGAGCGACATAGTCCCAGTTTAATTCCAGACCATTTTTTGGATGAAGAAAAGGAATTGATGTGGCACCAGGACCTGACATCAAGGCATATTTTCCATCAGGATAGACAAGTTCACCTTTTTTATTAATTTGAAGTTTTATATTTTTGTCTTTTAACTCCTGCGTTCCTTTAAGATAACCTTTATGCATGTAATAAGTGTTAGTGGGCACTATGGTTATTTTCTCAATATGACTCCACTTCGAAGTAAGATGATTATATATTTCATTAGGTAAATAATCCTTTAACCATTTGTATTTATTCATGTTGTCTTTGGTAATAACCAAACCTGGCTTTAACTCAGCCGGAAGTTTCACTTTATCTAACAGATCATACGCATCATACCCTCTTAGATCCTTCCACTTTTTAGCAAGTGCTATGGCCTCAGGTTTAGAAATTTCAGCAACCCATTTTTTATAGTTAGGGTTATCAGATTTAGCAGCAAAAGCTTTCCATGCTTCAAGTGCTCTATTTGTATCAGCAGCAGATACCTGATGTGTCAATGAGACAGCAAGTAAACTGAATACTCCTATGATAATTCTATGTTTCATAATGTTCACCTATTTTAGTTATCCTAAATATTAATATTGGTATGTGACAGATAATTCGATAAAATCTTTATCATTGAATAATCCGATGGGAGCAACTTCCTTACGCCCTTTAAAATACTGGTATTCAAGACGTGGACGCCAGTGCTTTCCAAAATAATTAAAATCAATCCTTTGTCGATACGAAGTACCATTCGCATCCACATTTCTTATATATAACCCCTCTAAAACTAGACGTTGCGCATCGATAGGAGCACTCCACAAGAAAGTCACATAATTTTGATTGGAGTAAACTTCAGAAAGACCATAAGGAGCCTGAGCCATTAAATGGTCGGCATTTTTAGTATGAATATTAAACCACTGAAAACTGGTAAAAATAGATTTTTGTTGACTATCCCAACCGGGTACCCATAAAGGATAATCAAAGCCCAACATAATTGAAGTTACATCTCTTTTGGTTACCGCATCCGCAGGAGTCACAAAATTGGCAACAGCTCCCAACTCAGATTGACCAGGTACAAAAGGATTTCTCACCAGACTCCGATTAAAAGGTTTATCAAACTCATAAGATATTTCGGTGCGAAATGATGGTGAGGTATTTTTCGGTCCAAATGACATCAGATCGCCCATATCACGAGTAAAACTGAGACCGATCACCTTTTGACGCATAGTATAATCGAGCTGCATATTGACCGTTACTGAACATTCGACCCCTGTTCCACCAGGATCATTAACAGGATCATTACAGGCACCAGCCGTAAGGGCAGTTAAAGGGCTCGTAGTTAACGGGCCGGTTCCAGCTGCTCCACGCAGAAAAGGTAAATAGCCGGAGGGGTTTCCAGGCGTGGCAACTATAGCGCCAGGGTCGGTTAAATCAGGAGCCCAGAGAGCAGCAAGAAGGGTTTGATGATCAACATCAACATTAGCCGCAGATGCTGATGGATCATTAACCCCTGAACCTACATGTACCGTTGCTCCCTGCATCCTGGCAATTGGCAAGTCCTGGCGACCATAAAAGGCATTAAGAGTCATAGTTCCACCTAGAGTTTCAAATTTCAATCTGGCTGAAACTTCAGGGTCTTTGAAAGAAAAATCACTGGTTTCGTTATCAATAAGTTTTGCTCCAAAAGCAACGGCACCTAAACCAGATTGATGTGGAAGACCAACGTCAACGATATCGGGCCATGGCAAACCGAAAAGTCCTCCATCTGAGCGATCAGAGGGCGTTGGATTATTTACAATTATTCTGCTGTGCCGTATCTCTGGCACAATATTAAGTTCTAGTACCGGACGATGAATACCTATAGCTTCAAAAGGTTTGGCTATACCCATCTTACTGAAATTAAAATCTGTGGAAATCATCCATGCAGGCAGACGGATCTCATCGGAGTCCTTAAAAACAAAACGTTCGCGCAGATCCTGAGCATGTAAAATATCTAGTAATCTTAATCCATCAGATTGTCCCCAACCTCGTTGAAATTTACCAATTTTTGCCGTAAATCTACGTTTTGGATCTCTATATTTAAATGATAACTCCCGAATTATATCGTCGTTAAAATTGGAAAGAAGATCCATCTGATTATTGGGTGCACAAAACTGACGATTTGCCAAATCACAGACACTGGTACCATGTTGAAAACTTCCACTAGGGAATGGAGGCCCTGCATGTAGATTTTTTAATCCACCTTTTTGATCAATATAATCAGGATCATTGGCCGTTCCTCTCAACCAGAAGTTACCGATAAATGTCATATTTCTATTCGCTCGATAACCCATTTTAATTTCACCGAGAAAGTTTGACGGGCCTTCAGTACTGGAACCGGCACCTTCGAGATCCGTCAATACAGAAACCCCTGCTTTTAAACGACCGTCCACAGTTAATCCTTTAACGCCCGTATCGATAGCTAGAGACATATCACTTACTAAAAAGCAAATTAATGCAGTAAGACCTATTTTATAAATTTTCATTTTTTCCTCCGCGTGTTTCATTATATTTTTACTCTTTTATTACACTTTAATTTCATTGTTATTTTCTGTTTTTGGAAATAGTGACCTAGGATTAAAAATGGATAAAGCTGCTGGAACAAATAATAAGGAGCCCAGCATATTCATGAATAAAACAACACCGAGTAACAATCCCATTTCTGACTGAAACCTTAAAGGAGACATGAAAGCCCAGGGCAATAATGGCCCAATCATGGTAACCGCCGTTATAAAGATGGCATTACCTGCCGAAAGAAATGCATGATGAATAGCTTCCACCATATTACCCCCAGCTTTGGCTAATTCTTCCTTAATTCTATCGACCATATAAATACCATAATCGACACCCAAACCCACACCTAATGCAGATAGTGGTAAAGTACTAACATTTAAACCAACACCTTTCCAGGCCATAAAGGCGTAGGTCAAAGCATTGGCAGTTGCCAAACTAAACAGGAGTATTAAACCAACCACCAGAGAACGATAGTAAATACCAATACTAACGGCAATGACCAAAACAATTGCTATCATGATCTTTAAATTAGATTCTGCAATTTCATGGTTTAAAGCTTCGGTTAAACCCACCTGACCTCCACTAAATAAGAAGTCTGCATCACTAACCAGTTCATTTTTATGGCTAAAGAATTCTTTCAGAGTTTTAGTTAGATTCCGTATAGTTGGTACGCTATGATCTTCGAGAAAAAAAGTAACGTTACCAATTTCCCATTCTTTATTAGTAAACGCAGCGAAGTCACCAGGTTCACCTCGAGATCTATACATATAAATATCAAAACCTATTTCTTCTTTGGTATCCGGTAAAATTTCATAAGAAGGATCACCTTCATACAATACTGAATTAACCAGTTTAATAACCGGAACCAGACTTTGTGCAGGTCTTACTTCTAACATGTGTTCGTACATATATCGGTCAAGAGCTTCTGTTTGATGATAAACTTTAGGATCAAGCATCGTTTGCTTATTCCCTTCAATATAGACCTGCATCATATCCGTTCCCAGGAATGAGAAACGTGTATTTATAGACTCTGAATCGGAATTAAATCTTGAATCCTGCCATAAAATTGCACTCCCTTTAGTATCACCTATTGTTAAATTTGTTGCATAATATAAACCGACAGAAAATAAAATAAGAGATACTATAACCATTATATATTTGTGATCTTCCATATTAATAACTGCAGACCAGATTTTATTTAATATGATTGATCCTGTTTTGTGTCTTCTTGGAGGTTTAAGCAAACAAAGAACTGAAGCAGCCAGAATTAATGCAGGAGCAATGGATAACAACCATAAACTGGAGATAATAGCCAAACCTTTTATGCTTGGAATTGCTACTAATCCTAAAACAGCAAAACCCGCAGCATCAGTAATAATAGCAGCGGTGCTCGGAATAAGTATTTTGCCTAAACCTTGAGAAGAACATCCTCTTAAATTTTTGATACTTTTATCTTGCTCACTGAAATTATCCAGTACACGGGTTGTCAACTGCACGCCATGAGAAAGTACAATGGCAAAAATAAAGCCTGGTAACAATACCAACAAAGGATCCAGGTTGTAACCCATCGCGCCCATAACGCCAAGACCCCATATGGTTGCTATGGTTGCTGTAAACATTGGAATGAAAACACCAATCCATGTTCTAAAATAAAGATATAGAATTAACGCGACTATGAATAAAGAAACTAGCATTATGGGTAAAACAGAAGAGAGTGATTTATATATATATCCTAATAAAATAGGTCGACCAACAGCATGAATTGTGATTCCACTATCATTACTTTCATATTTTTTCTGTATATCCGTAACAAAATTCAATACTTTTTCAAAATCTGCTTCATCTTTAAAATCAGCAATGATCATTGCTGATGATTCATCATCTGAAACAAGAAAGCCCCTGTACTGATTATTGACTGAACGTCTGAACTTTTGCATTTCAGCTTCATTTGCTGGAATATTCGGCCATAAAATAGCATCAACTTCAACTTTGCCTCCTCCTCCAGAAATAGCTTTGGTTTTACGAAGTATAAGGGATTGGCTTAAATGTCTTTTTGTATCAGGATTATAAAAAACATCTTCAGCTATCTTCTTATAAGTTTTCAGAAAATCTTCAGAATAGATAGTTCCCCTTTGGTTTTTTACTTCTATCAGAGTAGTATTTGCTCCACCAAACTGTGCTCCAAAGCGCTTGAATAGCTCAACATTATTAGCGCCTTCAGGTAGCATTTCCTCCAACACAACATTCAGAGACAGGCCTTTGTACGCGTAATAGCCCGGAATTAATGTAATTAATAATAAAATAGTGACTAACCAGCCGGCATGACGGAAAATTAAACTTGTAATAGCCTTATTCATTTTTGTGTATCCCATCGACTTGAAATGAGTTTAATATTTGTAGAAGCGCCTAATTGTTCTACTTGCTTGAAGGTCATTTGCGAGACATTTCCTTTAACAACAAGCCCTCTTATTCCAACTGCCCAAAAAGTACCATCTGGTGTAATTGAAACACCTCCTAACCATGAAAAATCAAGAGAAAAACCATCAGACTTTTTGATGGCTGAAATCTTATTATTCTTAATTTTTACTATAACCGAACGCCCGACAGCCAAAGCTGTTCCATCTTTTCCAACTGTAATATCAAAAAGATGTTCAGAGGTATTACCTGGGTATTTTGAAAGCACGTATTCTATTGCTGGTCTATATGTCAAACCTTTTTCAGGGGGGATATACTTCCTATGTTTTCGTTTTGCCTTTGCTCTAGCCTTGGCTTCTTTTTTCTTATTTTTTATTTTTACGCTTTCGTCAATTGCCAATCTTTCGTCTTCAGTTGCTACGGTTAAACCAACTATTGTTCCCTCTAAACCAACAACGTAAATAGAATCATTATTACCATCAACTGATAAATAGGTGATTTTGTTGTCTACAGGTGTTACCACCCAATGTTGCCCTCCATCTTCGGTATGTGCAATTACACCAAATTCTCCCACAGTGATAGCTGTATTTTTGTTTATGATATAAATACCATGTAAGCGTGGAGTATCTCTTCCAGTGAAGCCTGTTAAAACTTGTTTCGTCCAATGTTTTCCACCATCTTCTGTCTTCCAGATATTCGCTTCATGACCAACAACCCAGCCAATATTCTTGTCTATAAAGGCCACATCCCTCAAATATATATTATCTACATGGTGTTGAATGGCCCAATGACTACCACCATCAGTCGTATGAAAAATATCTCCTCTATGGCCGACAGCCCAGCCATTATCTTCATCGACAAAAGAAACTTTACGAATAAGTTCATTTTTCCCGATATAATTTGCCTGCCAGTTTTTGCCTCCATCATGTGTTGTTAGTACAGTACCTCCATAGCCAGCAATAACACCAAATTCATTGTTTACAAAGTCCACAGCAAATAGATTATCAGGCCAGAGCCTCTTCACTTTTTGGCTTTCATTGGCTAGTAAGTTAATACCATTGATTGTAATAAGAACATAAAATACGGTTTTAACAAACTGCTTCATAGAATTATTCAAAAGAACCCCTCAACAAAACTTTCTTATAAATTATTATTATCATCAGTTACAAAATTAATCTTAATTCTGCTCACTGGTATTTAAAATCATTCTCATCCACATTAATAAAGCAATAATTAAGCCAACTACGCGCCATGCCAACAAACTCTTTGATATCAAATAGTTACAGCTTTCTTTTCAAGTGATTCTTACAGAGGGGGTTTTTATTATTGTATGTAATATCGTGATATGGCAGAAAATAATAGATTGTTTTTCAAATGACAAAATCATAGAATTTGCATATAAATTTAAACTAAATTTTAGAGTATTAGTTTATTTTTTTAACGGAAAAATAGAAGACATTCAACTTTTATTGAATTGTCGATAGTAAAAATAAAAGGAATTTATTTTTTGCTGGATAAATTTTTATAATGTCAAATCATGCTTCTTTAAACGATACCTGAACTGAGCATCACCCATTTTAACCATTCTTGCTGCTGCTGATACATTTCCCTTTGCTAAAAGTAAAGCTTCCTTTAGAAAATTCTTTTCTAGTTCTTCATATGCTATACCTTCTTTTATCAATTTTGAAATTGGCTTTTCAACTTCATCTTCTATTGCAGCGAGGACTCCTGAATCATTTAATCGAGATTCTGCATTAACTTTTTCTGGTTGTAATTGTCCCATTAAATGTTCTGTGCCTATATATTGATTATTTTTAGTTAACAAAACACCTCGTTCAATAACATTTTCTAATTCACGGATATTGCCAGGCCAACTATAATTACCAAACCATTTCATTGCCAGATCAGTTACTCCAAGAACTTTTTTACTGTATTTGATATTATTTCGTTTAATAAATTTTTGTATTAAACCGCTCAGATCTTCCAAACGTTCTCTTAAGGGGGGAATGGTTACTGGAAATACATTTAAGCGATAATATAAATCTGCTCGAAATTCTCCCTGCTTTACTTTTTCTGCCAGGTCTTCATTTGTCGCGACGATAATACGAACATCAACTTTTCTGGTTTTAACATCGCCAACTCGATCAAATTCACCAGTCTGCAACACTCTTAATAATTTTGACTGAGCTCTTGCTGAAAGCTCACTTAATTCATCTAAAAATAATGTGCCTCCATCAGCCCTTTCAAAACGGCCAGCTCTAGATTTTTCTGCACCCGTAAAAGCTCCTTTTTCAACACCAAATAATTCAGCTTCAATCAGATCCTCCGGTAATGCAGCACAGTTTACCGCTACAAATGGTTTATCAACCCGATTAGAAATTTTGTGTAATACCTGACTAAACACTTCTTTGCCAACACCGGTCTCACCTAACATCATTACAGTGACGTTACATTCGGAAGCCGTTTTGATTAATTTAAGTGCTTCCTTCATACTATTAGAATCACCAATTATTTCTTCTGGCTGAACTTGTTCATTTAAATGAGATCGTAACTCACTGACTTCATCTTTTAATGTATATAGTATTTCTGCAATGGGTTTATTTGAATGAAAAAAAGAATTTTTTTGTTCCGCCTCACTCCATTCATCCAAGGGCTTACCCACTATTTTGCAGTGTTTATCTCCTTTTCCAATGCATTCAACTTCTTTATATAAAATTGGTTTCCCCATGAACTCACTTGTGTAGCCACTAGCATAGCCAAGTAGTTGCCAACAAACCGGGCTTTCTGATTTTCCTAGAATACGTAAATGCTCAGCAGCTTCAAATGAATTAGTCCAGATAAACACTCCCGAAAAGTCGCCATTATCAACATCAATCTCTAAGGTTTCAGGCGTAACCGAGACGATGCCTTCCAAAGCATGTAATTGAGGACCAACAATGAAAGTATCCAGAACACTGCTTTCCGGCCTTAATTGTTTTGCGAGGATTACATCTTTTTGTGCAGAGGAATAACCCATTCTCATGAGTACACCCTTAGCATACTCTTCTCCAAAAGAAGATATAAGCTCACTACGCATCGAACCGAAAGCGGTTGCGTGGAGTAAAATCATCCGTTGTTGACCTAACCAGATATACCCTGACTCTTCATCAAATCGGATCAATCCCTTAAGATCCTGATTATCATGAACAATGGTTTGATCATTGAGAATTACTTTTTCTGTCAAAAGATTAACCCTAAATAATAGTTTTTATAACACAATCAACAAGAAAACTTTAGGCAAACTAATGTTTTCTTGTTTAAAGTATACACCCATATAACCATCCAGGTTGAAGGTTTTATAGATGAATTTCTACTGATTATAACGAACCTTTATTTTTTAAGTCCATATCTGCCTTACTTATACCACCTACTGCCCAGTGCTCAGCTGGCACTTCATTGATTACTACTCTCACTTGTTCAGGTTTAACAGATAATGTTTCTACTGCAACAGCAGTCACTTTTTTAAAAAATTCTTTTTTCTGTTTTTCAGTTCTACCTTTAATGATAGTAGTTTGAATTAATGGCATTTCTTTATGTCCCCTTAAACAAAATTCATACTGATTGACCCCAGATCCTGATAACGTACACAAACATTATCCCCGGGCTTAACCGCCACTGCAGCTGTGATTCCACCGGTCATAATGAAGGTCCCGGCCGGAATTTCTTCATTTCGTTCTGCCAGCATATTGGCTAACATGGCAACGCTTGCCGCTGGATGACCCAGCACCGAAGCTCCAGCACCTGTGGCAACTATCTCTCCATTAATCTCCATTACAACACCCAGTGTTTTTAAATCCAGATTTTCAATCCTTTTTACGTTCCCACCGGTAACAAATCGAGATGATGAGGCATTATCGGCAACGACGCTTTTTAAATCAAAACGAAAATTTTCATATCTTGAATCAATAATTTCCACTGCTGGCAAAACAGAACTAATGGCATCCAGCACATGGGCTACGGTACAACCCGGTCCACGTAAAACTTTATTGGTTATAACCGCAATTTCTGCCTCAACTTTAGGATGGATCAATTCATCTGTTTTAACGCTTCCACCATCCGGTACACTAAAATAATCAGCCAAAAATGCATATATGGGTGTATCAACACCCATCTGAGACATTTTGGCATAAGAAGTCAGGCCCATTTTAAGTCCAACAATCCGGGTGCCTCTTTCTTCTTTTCTACGGCGAATTTCCCACTGAATATCATAAGCGTCCTCCCAATCCATGTCTGGATAATCATCTGTGATTTTTTTAACATCAAAAGCCTGTAGCTCTGCATTTTCCAGATGTTCAGCTAATTCAGCAATAACTTCTTTGCTTAAGGTACTCATGTATTATGCTCCTGCTCTTATCATTTCTAATGCTACATCTTCTATCATATCTTCCTGTCCGCCCACAGTTTTTCTGCGGCCAAGTTCAAGTAGGATTTCCCTGGAGGGGATGCCATGTTTTTTCTCTGCACGCTTTGCATGAAGCAAAAATGAAGAATAAACACCGGCATAACCCAGGGTTAATGCATCTCGGCTTACACGGGGTAATTTATCACCCATAATGGGTGTTGCAACATCTTCTGCCGCATCCATTAAGGCATTCAGATCAACATTAGTCTGAATGCCTTTCATATCGCAAACTGCAGCAAAAACTTCCAGCGGTGTATTTCCAGCTCCTGCACCAAAACCGGCAACTGAACCATCAATTCTATCAGCGCCAGCTTCCACGGCAGCGATAGAGTTAGCAACACCCAGACCCAGATTATGGTGGCCGTGAAAACCCAGTTCCAGATCAGGAAAGGCATCTCGCATCATGGAGATTTTTCGAGTAACTTCTTCCGGTAACATATGACCGGCCGAATCGGTAACATAGAGACAATTGGCACCGTACCCAGCCATGTATCGAGCCTGTTCTACGATTTTTTCTGCTGATAACATATGGCTCATCATGAGAAAGCCAACCGTATCAAACCCCCGGTCAGCTGCATAGCTAATATGTTGTTCTGAAACATCAGCTTCGCTACAGTGGGTTGCAACACGAACCGTTTTCACTCCAACATCTTCCACCATTTTCAGATCATCCACAGTACCAATGCCAGGAATAAGCAAAATAGAAACGCTGGCGTGTTTAAGTGATGGGATTACAGCCTGCAGATATTCTTTGTCAGAATGTAGGGCGAAACCATAATTAACCGAGTCACCCGCCAGGCCGTCACCATGGGTCACTTCAATTAAGGGCACCTTTGCCCTGTCTAATGCCTGGGACAAATCTTTCATGTTTTCTAATGTAAATTGATGAGCAATGGAATGCATTCCATCACGTAACGACATATCATGAATTTTAATAACTTTACTCATTATTACCTACCCCTCTGACGTATCTTTTAACATTTGCTCAGCGAACATCTCCGCTGTTTTGGCAGCGGCGGCGGTCATAATATCCAGGTTACCGGCATAATCGGGTAGATAATCACCTTTTCCCCTGACCTCCAGAAATATAGAAACCCGCTTACCGTCGAAAACCGGCCCTTCTTTAATTCGGTAACCTGGTACATAACTCTGCACTGCTTTTTCCATATCTAATACCGAACGTGTTATCGCTTCCTCATCAGGGATATCTTTTGTCAAACAATGGATGGTATCTCTCATCATCAGTGGGGGCTCTGCCGGATTTAGAATGATAATAGCTTTTCCTCTTTCCGCGCCACCGACCTTTTCTATGGCTCCCGAGGTGGTTACGGTAAATTCATCAATATTCTTTCGCGTCCCCGGGCCTGCTGATTTTGATGAAATTGTCGCAATGATTTCACCATAATTGACAGGCTGAATGCGACTGACCGCATAGACCATTGGAATAGTCGCCTGTCCACCACAGGTCACCATATTAACATTATCTTCACCTTTACCCAGATGAGATTGCAGATTAACTGGCGGCACACAAAATGGTCCTATGGCAGCAGGGGTCAGATCAATCACTTTAACACCCTGTGCTACCAGCTTTCTTGAAGTCTCAGGATGGACATAAGCTGAGGTTGCGTCAAATGCAATACGAATATCATCTTCTGCTATATGGGGAAGGAGTCCATCTACACCTTCATGAGTAATTCTTAAACCTTTATCCTTTGCTCTTTTAAGTCCTTCTGATTCGGGATCGATACCTACCATCCAGGCAGGTTCCAGTACATCACTTCTGAGTAATTTATATAATAAATCAGTACCGATATTGCCTGGACCAATTAATGCACAACGTATTTTCATCTTCATTTATCCTGTTACACAACTATTTAAAACGGACACTGGTACGGCCTATACCACCAATACTGACCGACATATAATCACCTGGTTCTACTGGCTGCAAAGGAACCAGTGAACCCGAAAGAATAACTTCTCCCGCCTTCAGAGATACTCCAAATTTTCCTAACGTATTGGCTAACCAGACCACGCAACTCACCGGAGATGAATCCAGAGCAGCAGCACCAGCACCGGTAGAAATAACACGGCCATTGAGTTCAACTACCATGCCACAAGTCGATAAATCCAGTGAATTTGGATCAACAGCCTGCTGACCCAGTAAAAAATAACCACAGGACGCATTATCCGCTACAGTATCCTGAATTTTTATTTTCCAGTCTTTTACTCGCGAATCAACAATTTCAAAACAGGGCACGATGAAATCAGTTGCCCTTAATACATCACTAACGGTTACTCCTGGTCCGCACAAATCTTTTTTTAGAATAAAAGCAATTTCGCCTTCTGCTTTCGGTTGAATCATTTTATCGGTAAGCGAAAGAACTTCACTTTCATCCACAACCATGGCATCGGTAAGATATCCAAAGTCAGGTTGATGCACACCCAGCATATTTTGAACCGCTTTACTGGTGACTCCAATTTTTTTTCCTATCACTTTCTCACCATCTATCTCAATTCGTTTTTGTAATAACTGAGATGAAATAGCATAGGCGTCCTCAATGGTTATATCGGGTTCACGATCAGTCAGGGGAGCAATCATTTTCTGCTGACGTAATGCTTGATACAGTTCTTCGGCAAAACCTGTAATTTTCTCATCATCTAACATTATTTTTCCTCATATATTCTTTGAAAACGCTCACAACTTAACACAGATATTTTTCAATTCGGTATAAAATTCTAACGAGTGTACACCACCTTCACGGCCAATACCCGATTGTTTAGAGCCTCCAAATGAAGTTCTCAGATCACGAAGAAACCAGGAATTTACCCAGACAATTCCGGCTTCTATCTGACCGGCTACCCTATGTGCTCTTGAGGTGTTTTCTGTCCATACTGAAGCGGCCAGTCCATACTGGGTATCATTTGCCATTTCAATGGCCTGCTCTTCCGTATCAAAAGGCTGTATGTGACAACAGGGGCCAAAAATTTCTTCTTTTACCACCGCTGCTGTTTCCGGCAAACCGGTCCAGATAGTTGGAGAAACCCATGCACCCTCTGCCAGTTCGGAAGGCATTTCAGGTACATCACCTCCTAAAACCACCGTGGCACCTTCTTCCACGGCACGCTCATAGTACGAGAGTACTTTGGCTTTATGTTCCTGACTGATAAGTGGCCCCATGCTGGTGCATTCATCATCCCATGCGCCCAATTGCAGATTTTGAGCTGAATCTTTCAGGCCTGCCACAAATTTATCAAAAATGGATCTTTCTACATACACCCTTTCTGTACCCAGACAAACCTGGCCACAGTTAGCAAAAGCTGAACGTGTCGTACCTTCGATGGCTTTTTCCAGATCACAATCGGCAAAAATTATAGCTGGATTCTTTCCTCCCAGCTCGAAAGATACCTGGCATATTTCATCAGCACTGGCTTTAATAATAGCCGCTCCTGTTCGGGTTTCGCCAGTAAAGGTTATACCATCAACATCAGCATGTTGGGTTAAAAACTCCCCCGCAGAATCAGGACCAAATCCATGAATTACATTGAAGACCCCAGGAGGCACACCTACTTCATTCATTACTTCTCCAAGTAAAGTGGTCGTTCTGGGTGTTTCCTCTGAAGGTTTCACCACTACCGTATTACCACATGCCAATGCGGGACCCACTTTCCAGGTCATCAATAATAGCGGCAAATTCCAGGGGCTAATGACGGCGATAACACCCTTCGGCGATCGGACAGCATAATTTAAAGCGCCCTTACCGTCAGGAGTATCCAACATAAAACTTTCATTTGGCACCGATTTATACGCATCTGCAAACACCTTGAAATTAGCCGCACCTCTCGGTATATCAATGTGAGAAGCCAGTGATTTCGGCTTTCCGGTATCAAGACATTCAGCTTGCAGAAATTCATCAAACCGTGCATTAATACCATCAGCAATTTTATGCAGCATTGCCATTCTTTCCGCTAAACTCAGTTTCCCCCAGGGTCCTTTTAAAGCCGCTTTAGCCGCTTTAACTGCAGCATCAACTTCCTCTTGACCAGCCTCACAAACTTCTCCAATTTGTTTATTATTCGCGGGATTAATATTAGGAAATCTTTTTTGGGATGATGATTCTACAAATTCACCATTAATGAAATTTTTAATTAGTTGCATAGTCAAAATACCTTTTAAAATAATAGCCTTTTCAAATTCTTTTCAAAGATACTATCTATTTCTAGAGTCCGAGCTTTAAAATTATCAGCTGATCGGCTCAATATCACCGACCAGCTGATAGTCCTCCCCAGGCTTAATCTGAGTTTATAGGAGTCTAATCCCGTTATTTACCCTGTACGCGCATATACTGCACTTTGAACATTTTGGGTGGGTTCAATTCAGGATCTACAATGCCTTTAAACTGTCCCGTTGTGCAGTGCATTGCCTGTACATCCATCATGCCAAAGCTATCATCAATAGAAACACCTGAACCCTTATTTATAGGTAAATGATGCTCAGGGTTAGCCTGTCCAATCATCCAGGATTTCCAGTATTTTCCCGCTCGGTCATAAATTATAGTACGAGGTAAAGTAAATGTTTGAGCATCTACATAGTGAATCCGTTTGCTGATTGGATGGTTTTTATCCACTGGAGAAGACTGTAGGATATACACTTTACGTAACTGATAGCTGACATTAGGAAAACATTTTCCTTTGCCGTGAAAATCTACAAATTTATAGCCATCACTTTCTTTATATTCATCCGTAAGCTGTTGCTCATCATGATTATAAAATGGCAGTAACATGTACTTTGTTCCCAGATACTTCCAGTTCATATCTGAAATTCTACCATTGTAACCCTCAAAATCTTCAATCATCAGATCAGAACCCAGAAATGAATCAGTCACCTGTCCTGTGGCTAAACGACGTACACGCCGCTGAAATCCAAGATACAACCAGGCATTATCTCTTTTTAAATCATTTTGATAGCGATGAATGAGTAGCTGAGTATTTTTCACATCAAAAGGTTTTTGCACATGAACATAAATCGAACGAAACAGTTTTCCAGGATTCGGTGTAATCTCAGGCTTAGGATCATGATTAACCCGATGTGCCCAGTTCAAAAAATGAAAATCAAACTTTATTTCCCTTTCTACTTTCGCAGTATTCATATTTCGATAACGCCAGTAAAAAGGTGAAATAGCGGCACTATCACCCCAGTTATATCCATACTGGAAATTCCAGGCCAGTTTTTCACCTGCTCGGGGATCATTGAGATCAGGTTCTTCAGGGAAAGGGCGTCCGGCCACATAACCTTCTAGTTGACCTTTTTGAGCACCTAACTTCACTTTACCCACGGCATCCTTTGTAGCTTGAATATAACCATTGTTTAAAATGAAATCAGTGGTCTCACCTACTGTTATTTCGACCCAGCCATCTTTAACATGCTGCAGCATTTCCGGATCCAGTACGTCTTTAGCCAGATCGGCATTATCCTTGTTTATCACCAGTCCAGGTTTAATATTCTCGGCTGATGGGAAACCCGTTTTATAAGGGTAAAAAGATTTTTCAACATCTTCAAGCGTTGAAGCATTGACACTTATACTCAACATACAGAAAGTGACCGTATGCAGTATTTTATTTAAATTTTTCATGTTAGATATCCTCAAAATAAGAACTATTTAATTTAATCAAAACGGTAGCGTACGGTTAATTGAATTTCATTTTCATTATTGGCCATACCTAATGGTCCTGCACGGAATCGTCCTAAAGGTTCAAAACCACCCAGTCCCGCATCGAATGAATCGGGTAAACCATCACCATCATTATCCGTATGAATTGGAGTAGCAGTAAATGGTGTAAACGGATTACAGGTTCTACAGTCACTGAACTTCTTAGCACCGTCACCAAATTTTATATTGGCAACCAGAGAAAAACGCCAGTTGTCACTCATCAGAAAATCAACTGATGGAGCAACAACACCTGAATGTGCTCTCCAGTCATAAGCCGAGAGAATTTGAGGACTTAAACGGTCATTCATCCACCAGCCTTTTATTAACAAGGTAGAAATATGATCGACTTTCCAATCCGGCATACCTACTATTCCCAGAGGTGCATTTTGTGTTTCATGATCAAGCAGACGTTGTTCAAAGGTCTGAAATGAAATCAGAAAGGCTTTATTTTTATTAATCGCTCTGATAAACAAATTATGATCAATACCAATAACCCAGCGAATAACATCAGATTTTGAAAAAAGCCGTGGCTTTAAGGTATTGGCAAATTCTTCACCACTAGTATAGGCAGCCTCTACCCTGAAAGCTGTTTTCAACGTATCTGAATAAAAATCAAGAGAACCGCCAAACAATGTGATCTGCGGGAAATCAATATCAAAAGATATCAGATAAGGAAAAACCGTATCGGTTTGGCCCGTGAATGAATTAGTCGAGGGAATTCCACCTCTTAAGGAAGGAAGTTGAGAACGATACCTTAATGCATTCAGAGAGAAACCAACATCCTTATAAACGCCTTCAACTTTAATACCAAATTGAGAGTTAGCCAATGACCATTTGGGCATATTGGCCTGTCGAATACCGATCTGATGAGGTCCAAAATCAGTGGCTATTGTACCATTAGCAAAATTGGAAACCGTACAGCCATTATCCCAACAGTTTTTCATGCCTCTGAAAAATGATCCCGCGTCCAGGATCTGATTGGGTGTACCACCCTGTCCCAGATTATTGGGTCGGAACTTATCAAATACCCATACCATCTGAAAATTGATATCATCGAAAGTATCATTGGCACCAAACTGCCACTCAGCCGCTGCTGACCACAGGGGAATACGAATATCTTCCAGTTCATCATAAATGTTGTTTCTGGAAAAATCGACCGGATTAATCACATCCAGCACCCTGAACAAATCGGTCCGGCCCCACACAATCTGTTGTTTACCTAAACGTAAATTAAATGCGGTGCCACTATCTAAATCTTTATTGGCATCAAAATAGGCCTCACGAATAAAATCCAGACGATTGTTAAATTCGGGAAATCTGAGATTGTTTTCCGATTGATTCATGTAACCGGCAATACAGCCTCTGGAATCAACATTACAGGGACGAACAGGCACGCCGAAGGATACACCTCCATCTACAGCATGAAGGTTCTGACCTAAAACTTCCAGGCCTTCATTGGGATTATTGGCGACGTCAAAACCCAGAACATTTCCCGGAGGTAACGGTGCACCAAAGTAAGGAGATGCTGGATTTGAAGAGCCAAGCCCCAAACCATGTGAAACCGGTCCAGCAACCTGATCGTCAATTAAAATGGCACCACCTGCTTTTGAGCCAAATTCATCATCATTGAGATCATAGACAGCATCATAGGTTCCACGTAGTGTGGCATTAAACGTAACATTGGAAAAAAATCCGGTATTACCCATCTGTTTTAGAAATTCAAACTGAACAGTATTTCGTACTTTTGAAAGCCCTCTATGCTCACGCGTATTCGTGGCATTTTCGATAAAGCCATCGACCTCTAAAGTATCATCTGCTGCAAATGCCGGAACGGTACCTGCGATCATTGCAAATAAAACCAAATAAAACGATTTATTGGCCACTGGAAGTTTACTCCAGCGAGTTAATGTTATTTTCATTATATCCCCCTCTTTAATAAGTAGTTTTAAACTACGATCATTGATTAGAGTCCTGCAACCCCATCAAATTTATTGACATCTAACCCGCTCTAACCGAGATAATAAACTTCGGTTTAAATGTCATAATCCAGGCTGGTACTAAGAACATGGCGGCTAAAGCATTTAGTACCAGCATTACAATCAGTAACAAGGCTGCATCGGCCTGAAACCGCATTGTAGAAATAAAGACCCACATCACCACTCCAGCAATTAAGGCTAATGCAGTAAAACCAATCGCTACGCCAGTAGTTCCAATCGCTTCCCTAATCGCGTCCTGTAAACTAGCTGATTTCAGATACTCTTCACGAATACGATCCATAATATAAATGGAATAATCGATACCAACCCCAATACCGACAGCGATAATGGGTACTGTATTTACGTTGATTCCAATGCCTGTAATACCCATGTAGGCATAGGTTAATGTGGTGGCAAAAGACATCGCCAATAACATCAACCAGCCAGCGTGAAAAGACCAGTAAAAAACAGTCACAAAAACCAGAATAAGTAAAAATACCAAAGGAATAACTACGATATTGGTGTTGTATGCAGCTTCATTAATGGCAGCAGTGACACCAATAACCCCTCCCGCAAGCTCAAGTGAAAAACCATCAATTTGAGCCATACTGGAATTGGCCCATTCTTTCACCATATGTATCGCCCGGCGAATAGTCTCCCCTTTGTGATCTTTATAGTAAAAAACCATATTGGCATTCTGCTCATCCGGATCGAGGAACTCTTTGAGTGCACCAGGAATAGGGCTGGACATCATATAGGTGAACATTAAACCACCGGCTTCAAACTTATCTTTGGGATAAGCTAACCAGCGTGGATCGGTATTATGGATAATACGATTAACCTGTGTGACCAGATCAGGAAGCCCTTTGCTACCACCCATTTCAGGATCCAGCATCATATAATTCTGAAAATCCGCAAGTGCTCTAATCACTTTGGGTTCTTTCAATCCGGCTTTTTCATCGGTGTGAGCAATAATGTAAAGTTCTTCAGAGCCGGGAAATAAACCATTGATAGCTTTTGAAGATACATTGTAATCATGGGTAGGATAAAGCAGAGGGGAACCCGGTTCAGACTGCCCCACCTGTACCCAGGAACTAAAATAACCACCCACGACATAAAGTAAAACGACCGATATTAAGGTAAATCTGGCACCCTTTCGAGTACATGCAACCCGGGATATTTTTTCAAATATAATATGTAAAAATGTATGCCGTTGCTGGATTTGACGGGTTTCGGGCAATATTTCCAGTAACACCGGTACAAATATGAGAACAGTAATAATCACACTACCGGCCCACAAAGAAGAATAGACCGCCAATTTATCGTTGATTGGAACCGAACCCAATGAGATAAGCAATAAACCAATGGCATCGGAAATTACACCCAGTGAACCCGGCCTGAAAAGTCCTTCGAAAGTATTTCGCGCGGCAGTTTGTTTATTATGATCAATACGATGTTCATGATAAAAACGTTCAACCAGCTGGATACCATGAGACATTGCTCTTGCTGAAATCAAAAAGGGAACAACCATCATCAACGGGTCAAGGTTATAACCCAGTAAAGCTAATATACCCAGTCCCCAGACAGTGGTAAGTACGATACCAATTAAAGGGAGTAACACACCATAAAAACGTCTGAAATAAAGTACCAGCAATACCAGTAAAACCAGCACGGTATAAAGAAAAATCTGCAGTATTTCACCCACATAGCTGGTCACCCAACCAATAAGCACCGGTTTACCCGTTGCATAGATTTCCACATCATCAGTTGCTTCTTTAAGTCGAATTTTTTCTAATTCACTGAATATAGTTGAATAATCAAGCTCGCCTTCATTGAGAGTGCCACGGACCAGCGCTGCGGTCAGATCAGGAGAAACCAGTAAGCCATACACTCTGGGATTTGCCACAACCTCATTTTGCATAACTTTTAATTCTTCATCACTGTAACCCCCTTTTTTCAGAGGGTCATAATGAGGTGCAGATTTCATGGTGCCAAATTCATTGAGCCATATCTTACGAGTATTTCGATGGGTTAAACTACTGACCAGGTTATGGTTGATGCCGGTCATAGAATCTATCGACTGAGTAATTCTATAAATTCGATTTAAGGTATCATTGGTAAAAATAGTGCCGGTTTTAACTTTAATCGCAACCACTACATTATTCGCACCACCAAAGGTTTCACTGATTTTATTATGCGTCTGTATATAGGGATGTTGTTGGGGTAATAAATCAGAAAACTCTGATGCCATACGTACCGCAGGAAGCTGGAAAGCAAAAAACACCGTTATCGCAAGAATAATAGCTGCAGTTATTCGAGGGTAGGCAAAAACGATTCTATCAATCTTTTTCAGCTGGGAAATAATGTTAAACATCATTTTTCTCCTTCCGCTAAAGAAGACCGGAAAAGCACACCACTCCCCCCGGCAAGAATAGCAAAGTCTTTATTGAACATAGAGGCTCTAAGATAGGAGCGAGTTTTGTTCTGATAAAAAAATGGTTCCCAATGAATAGAGCTATCTGAATCCGTCAACGTCCGAGTTAAAACGGTTCCCAGCGCTCCTACTGCAAACAATCTCTGTCCATTTTTAGATAATCCATACAGCGGGACGGGTGTGCCAGTTTCTTCCACTGACCAGGATTGACCCGCGTTTTCAGTATACAAAATTTTGCCACCAAGTCCGGCAACCCAACCGGTATTCATATCAGTAAACAATGCGCTGATAGGATAAAACTCATTTGGCATAGTTGTTACCATCTGCCAGTTTTTTCCGCCATCGGTAGTACTGAGTAAATTGCCAAATTCGCCTGTAGCCACACCATGGTCTGCATCAAAAAAAGTGATATACGATAAAATCATGTCTTCGTCCAGAGATTGACTTGACCAGGAAACACCTTTGTCAGCACTCGATAAGAAGGTACTAAAACTTCCCACAACCCAAAGCTTGCTATCAGGGGCACAGGTGATTGCCTGAGGCGTTTCCGCTGTTTCTATTTTGTGAGATTGCCAGCTTTTACCATTATCGTCAGAAACCCAGACATCGCCTTCAACCGAGAGAGTAACCAGCGAATTATCGGGACAGGCAGAAATATCAATTAAAGTGGGTTGCCCCTTTAGCTGTTGTCGTGTCCAGTTTTTGCCAGCATCGAATGAAACCAGTACCACCCCAAAAGAACCCACAACCGCTATCACTTTGCCATTCGTGCTGGTCGCCTGCAGGCGATCAGTGCGATGCAGCGCTTTAGCTTTTTCAGAAACCACAGAATCCAGCTTTAAGGGTGCTTCACAGGCCTGTAGAAGCAAAAATGCCAGACCATAAACAAGATACTTGAAGCATTTAATTTTTTGCAAGGCACCCTCCACAATACGAAGTCTTCATACTCAAATAACACCAAATTTGATGTTATTTTTTTATTATTTACTGTACCCTAACATCATAAATATCGATATTCAACACTTTGTCGATATTTTTTATTAAATATATATTTTGCAATTTTATTGATATTTATGCATTATAAAAACAACAGAGAACAAATTATTGAGATTAAGAAAGAGAATTTTGTTATATTTAACAGATAGATAAAAATTTACGGACTATTAATAATGCCAAATAACATTGCCTCAACAATAGGAAATTCCGCTAAAACCCTGGCAGATGAGGTTTATCAAAAAATAAGAGATGACATTGTTCATGGTCATTTAACCGCTGGGGATAAATTAAAAATAGAGCCTTTAAAAAAACGTTACAGTGTAGGAGCCTCCCCATTAAGAGAAGCTTTAAATAGACTCTCTTCTGATGGCTTTGTCTTTTCTAAAGGGCAACAGGGCTTTAATGTATCTGAAATGTCACTGGCGGATCTGGAAGATGTTACCAATGTCAGGATTCTCATTGAAAATGATGCCTTAACCCAAAGCATACTGCACGGCGATGACCATTGGGAATCAAATGTTGTGGCTGCTTTCCATAGTTTATCCAAAATTGAAAACTCAGAAAACAAAAGTGAGCCTTTTTTACTGGAACAACGTAATTATACCTTTCACAATTCGCTGTTATCCGCCTGTAACTCTAAACGAATCAACCAATTTTATAAGACGCTTTATGATCAACACAAACGTTATCGGAACCTCGCAAGGGGCGCTAAAATTGAAGGTCGTAATCTGCATGAAGAACATAAGGCACTCTACCATGCGGCTTTAAACAGAGATATAAAATTAGCCACAGAAGCCAATGAATTCCATATTCGTAAAACGGCTGAAGTTGTTATGCTGATAAAAAAAGAAGAATGGCAAAACTAAATAACACAAATCTCTAAGCCGGGATATCCACAGATTTTTTCTTAAGCCTTGATTCTATTTTTTGTTGAATTAAGGCATAAACCAACGAAGTCACAGGGACTTCCTGTTGAATTTTATGAGCACGTTGTATCACCACGCCGGGTATCGCATCAATTTCCAGAGTACGCTGTTTCTCCCAGTCAACCAGCATAGAGGTTTTTATAGGATCAAAATGACAAATAAGCTGATACATTTCCTCAATATCATTTTCTGTTAAAGTAATACCATCGGCCTGAGCTGCAACGGCTGTTTCCTGCATCATTTTATAAACAAATACACCTAACGATTTATGATTAGAAAGTTCAAAAGTATCCATACCTGTGAGTACCGATAAGGGATTAACCCCATTGTTTATAGCTAATTTTCGCCATAGTTCATACTGAATATTTTCCACTACTACCGTAGGAATACCCGCTTCATTCATTATCTGTACCCACTGGGGCAAAAGCGTCTTAAAACGGTTATCCACACCGGAATCCTCATTGGGCCAAACACCCATTTTTATTTCAGCAACACCTTTTGCTTCAATGACTCCCGGGCGAATGATATGCCCACCAATACGAATAGCCAAACCGCCAATAATGATATCTTTTCCCAGCAACCCAGATAAAATCACTTCATTATCGACGCCATTTTGTAATGAAATAACCGCAGTTTTACTCTTCGATGCCTTGAACCACTCACTCAATGTTTCTGCAATAGATTGCGTTGAAGTGGCTTTTGTGGTCAGAAAAATAAAATCAAAATCAGACGGTTTTTCATCGGTAATAATTTCATCAAAAGAACAGGCATTCACCGCACCCGAGAAAGAACATTCAGCATGCTCCATAACCAGGCCTTTGTTTTGAATAGCCTCTAGATGAGCACCTCTGGCCACAAAGTGGACATCGTGCCCCTGTTGCAATAAACGGATACCATAATAACAACCGATACCACCCGCACCAACCACCAGAATGCGTAATTTTCTAGACATAAAATAGCACTTGATTAGCGCCCTCTTGTTCTTAAAGATTGTACGGTAAAATCTTTTTGTTTCAAATTTTTAACATTTATCCGGGTTTTCATTTTCAAAGTTGTACAGTGCTCTGCCTGCACATCCACCATCGAAACCAGGGAAGGAATCGCAACTCCACTACCTTTGTTCTGAGACAAATGATAATCAGGATGGGCAAAACCGGCAATACCCAGTCGCCAGATTTTTCCTGAACGATCATAATATCGGCCAGAAACTGGTATAAATGTTTCTGCATCCACATAAAAAATTCGCTTCGACAAAGGATGTTGTTCCCATTTAGGTATCGCTTCCAGTGTATAAACCTTCCTTAGCTGCCAGGGTATATTGGGGAAGCATTTACCCTGTCCATGAAAAGTACCAAAGCGGAACCCGGAAGAATCGGCAACATCCCCCAGCGGGATCTGATCATATCTGAAAAAAGGCACCAGTAACTCTCTCGTTCCCAGAAATTTCCAGTGCATATCTTTGATGCGGCCGTTATAACCCAGGAAATCTTCAATCATGATATCACTTCCCAGAAAAGCATCAGTAGATTGCCCGGTGGGCAAACGCCTAACTCTTCTGTGGATGGATAAATAAAGCCAGGTTCGTTCACGAGCGCTATCATCTTCCAGCCGATGCACCAATAACTGCGTATTTTTCAAATCGAAAGGTTTTTTTGCCAACAGATAAATAGCATTGAATATATCTGCCGGGTTATCAGCCAGTTCAGGCACTGGCTCCAGTAAGACTCGATGTTTATAACGAAGGGTTTTGCCAACAAAAGATAACGTTCTTTCAATTTTGCCAGTTTTCATATTGCGGTAATCCCAGATAAAAGGATCGACCACAGAACTATCGCCTCCATAGCTGTAACGCATATTCCAGGCCAGCTTTAAACCAGCTGATTTATCTGCCATTGAAGGTTCAGCACTAAAAGGCAAACCTTCCCTGTAATTTTCAATCTGTCCGGTTTCAGCATTAAGCGATGCCAGCCCCTTATATTTTCTGGTTAAAGCCTGAAATACTTTATTAGCAGGAATAGAAAAAGTCTTACCCACCTTAATGCTGAGGTATTGTTTTTTAATCAATTGAGAGATTGGCTCATCAATAAAATCTGTATATTTAGCTACATTTTGGGATGTTATCAACAAACCAGGTTCAGGGCGTTCTGCAGCATTTAATAACAATGGCATGAAAAGAGATCCGGTAATTATAGCAATTTTTAGCATCTTTAAATCAGTCAGATAGATAATCAGAATATTTATCATACCGATAAAACCTGATAAATAAAATCAATGATAACCTCCTTATTAAAAAATACCTGATTACTTACGGCAGATTCCAGCTCTAAATTCTGAATAGTTGTCAGTTAATATCCACAAAGCTCACCAATTTATCACTGATAATGGGCAATATACCCGTGGTTAGTCAATACTATGGTTTAACAAATCGATATCGGAGAATAAAGATAAAATTGAGCAATATACCCGTTCCTGACGAATCCCCACGAAAATAAGCATTAAAAATCATTTAGGGGATCGACCTTCACGGCTAAATGTGATCAAATTAACTTTGCCAAAAACAACTTATTCACAATGAGCCATGAAGATCACAAATATAATACAGAATGATATCGCCGCTGCCTACCCTGA
>DRNA01000006.1 GCA_011322365.1 Aeromonadales bacterium
AAAAAGACTCCCCGGTAATATTATATTTTTTTCTGGTCAATTTTAACCAGGAATGAGTATACCCTCGGATATCATTATCAGAACTAAGCACTAACCTTATGGTCTTTGTCACTTTTTTGCTCTGATAGCTGAGTTTAAAAATTTTACCAGTAACACCTGCAACAGTTTCTATTTTTCCTGTATCTTTGTAATCGATTAAATTGCTCGACAAAATCAATGAGGTGGTTTTATCTGCCATAAAACTTTTTGCTCCAGAACCAAGAGTAGAAAGGTTAATAACAATTGCGGGCTGGCTCATCATCATTACGTTATAAAGATTATTATTCTTTAACAATAAATATGATTTCATAATAAATTGCTGGGGACCTTCAACTCTAACGTCCCCATTATCTCTATATTCAATTTGAATGCTGGAGTTTCTTAGTGCTTTACCCTCTAAAGTTACTTTTGTAGAAGCCTGGGTTTGCATTGTATGAATAAAGCCCATAATTACAATTATCAGGCTCCATTTAAATGTCAAATATTTCAAAATTTCCTCCTTGTAGAAATTATTAAATGCACCTCTCATCTTATTAATCACATTGCACCCTTACAGTTGCTTCTCCAGAATTGCGAGGTGTTGTAGCCCTAAAACCTGAACCGATGTGGACTAATCTAACCGTAGATTCACTTACAACCTGGTTACCCTTAACCATTAATCGCTTAGCTGAGTGTTTATTTCCTGCCATGAGCTGTATTGCATCTGCCTGTTGAAGATAAACAAACGCTTTCATATCAACCGAGGTTGTAATTTTTGGTAGTGGTGCAAATTTTATTACGCTACTATTAAGCAATTTGCTGCCTTTTTTCGATTGCGAAATATTCACCATAAAATCTCTACCATTTGATATTCCAGCACCTAAGATTTCAAACTCTTTAGTCCATCCATTATCCTGCCTAACAGCATGTAAACGACAGTCGGCAACTTCAAATTTGTAACGAATATTTCCCGCGTCTATAACTCCATGGCCAATAGAAGTAAATTCTCTTACTACATAAGGCGCTTTTGTTTGTTTTATCTTAGATGTTTTCTTTGTTACCATTTTAGAGTGATCAATTTCAGGACTGCACCAGAATTTAATATCTACATCAAGATTAGGTTTTTTGCTGTATTTGAGAGTGCCTGTATACGCATAACGTCCATTTACATGTTTGATCCCCCTAAGCATTAGCGTCTTATCAACTCCATTACCTTTTAAAATTAAGGTAAGCCTCTTGCCATCCGTACCACCACCTATTTTCATTCTCCCCGGTTTAACTTTACCCATTACAGCAGGATATTCCTGAATAAAGGCTTCAGGAATTTGATTTTGACCATGACAGGAAATTTTCTCATCAATCGAAACCCCACCTATCTGACCTTTTAAATAGCCATAAATCAGTTTTGATTTAGCTTCTAAAGCTTTCAGGATAATCAGGTTTATTAACAATAAACTTATAAATATTCTCATCTGTTTCATTCCTCTTTTATCCAGTTTTTATGCTGTTATTTAATCGCAAGACAGTACCGTTCTTGTCATACACATTTACCACGTACTATATGATGCTCCAGAAAGAAATATAAAATAAATTCATTATGAGATAAAATTGAAACTTTATTTGCACCACCACCCATCATAGCTGCACCTAAATTAAGTTTCCCATCAACAATTTCCCAATTTCCAAAGTGCTTTAATTTTTTCTGTAGTGATGAGATTTGTTTATAAAACTTCCCTCCCTTTTCAAGTGTCCAGTCCATATTTACGGGTGTTTTCGCTTCTCCTGTTTGGCTATATTGATGACACCAACCTCCAAACAAGAACTCTTCGGTTAATGGTTTATTATTTTTTACTGCAACCACCGCATCACCTTTATTTTCATGTGAATCACTACAGGATATAACCGCTAGCACTAACACTGCCAATAACATTTTCAGTATGTCCATTTTCATTTCCTCTTTTAATTAAATTTCGTGCAACTACATCACAACAGTTATCTTTATCCGCGTTTTACTTTCTTCTCCAGGTTCTTTTGAAAGAGCAATAATTGCTTCCTTATCTATTTTTTTGAATAAATAATAATATTCTCTTTTCTTTGTTGAACCTTTTATCCAGCCAGCCTCGGGCATCTCTTCCAGATAAAATTTATTAATCTCATCAAGTGGAAGATTTGAAGTGAGATTGACCATTCCGCCATGAAGATTCCCTGTATGAAATCTAAGAATAGTGTCCTCTGGATAGGGAAATCCATTTGGCACCCATTCTGGCATTCCAGATTTATTTTGTTGAGCTTGCAGTTTTTGGCTTTCATATTTTTTCTTATGTTTTGCTATTCTTGCTCTAGCTTCTTCCATTGCGGTTAGTTTTTCAGGTTTTTCTTCTCCGCATGAAATCATGGATAAAACAAGCAAGCCAAATAAAAGCGATGTCACTAATGTTTTTATATTTTTCATAAACTTCCCCTTTATCAATTAACCCATTCATATTCAAATTCTACTGGGCGACAAATAAGTTTTAATCCTACAAGTTGCTTTTTATCATTTGTATATGAGACTACGCCGGTAGCAATGGAACCGTTTTTACAACTTCTAAACTGTTTCCATTTTTTACAGTCCCCATTTTTTCCTAAATCATTGTCTCCATCAACAATGTTGGCGGTTTGGTTTCCTTTTTCATCAGCTGTAATTTTCAACTTTCCTCCCCACACTCTCACACCTCGAACACTTTGATTTCTTGAGCTTCCGTCTTTACACACCTGAATGCTTTTAATGGGTTGGCTTAGTGATGCCCAGATGACACTTTTGCTTGAGAACAGATGAAGCCGGGCACAACCTGAACCTATTAGTAGTTCTTTCTCATCTGAAGAACTCCCTTTTACTTTCCAATTTTTAGGTATGTTCCTGCTCAAAATTGTTACATCGCAAGCTTCTGAACCAATCGCTCCAATTTTTAATGCAGTAATCAAAGCTTCTCCAGAAAGCTGTTTTGATTCCTTAGTAGTGCCAGTGACCCCTGATACACCCGTTGTGTTTTCATTAATTCCTAATTTGACCTGTTTGAATTTACGTTTTTTGTTTGAGTTCTGATTTTTCTCAGCCTGTTTTTTCTTTAAATTTTCAAAACTTTTCTGAAAGCTTTTAGCTTTGGCAAGTTTCTCCCTTGTTGATTTTGCCATTCGTTGTTGGGCTACTCTAAGGTCTGCTTTTTTACCGGCTTGCTGTAAATCTTGTACGGAACTATTAGCAGGGCCTCCAGCTAAAAAAGGGGAATTATTAACGGAGTTTGCCGTTACAATATCTGTAGGACTTGAACCAGCCTGGGCGGGTGTAGATTCTGCACCCACAAATTGTTCACATTCTTCTGGTACAAGCGGAGTTCCGCTGAGTGGATTATGATTCAAGCGGTCTGCAATAGTGATAGAGGCTATAATTTCTTCACATTGTCGTTTCAGCTCTATTTCGTCGCGTTTCTTTTCTAAAACTCCTGTAGAGTTGCTAATTTGAGCGCCTGATTTTGTCGTTATCACCTTGTTCCCATTAATCGCAAATGAATTAGTATTATTTGGAATAACATCTTTTATTAATACAACATCTTCAGCTTTATCAAAACAACCTCCATTTAAGCAGCTTTGTCCTGTAGGACAGCTAACATCTGCACAGGCATCGTATGACTTCAATTTTTTAGTTGTTGTCGCTTTGGTATATGGCATGGTAGTGTTATTCTTATCACCTCCTTTTCTTGCTTCACTATCTGCAGCAATAACTTGAATCATTTTTTCTTTAGCGGCTTTTCCTTCGGCCTGTTGGTTTTGTATTGCCACTTTTTTATCGGCTTCTTTTCCTGCCCGATGCAATTTTGTAGCAGGGCTCTCAGATGGTTTTTTTCCATTGAATGGAGCGCTATTGGTTGAATTTGCAGGTTTGAGTCTTTCAGGTTTTGATCCCTTTTTATAAGGCAGGATAGAACTTTTTTCCTTTACACCTTTGGTATTCATTACATCTGGAACTGAACTTACTAACCCAGCTTTATCAGCCATTGGCGGCCTCTTACTTTCACCAAATAGAGGCGAGCTCTCTTCAAACAATTGACCTGAATCTTTAATTACATCTTGAGCTGGCAGATCAGCACCCGGCTTTGGGGTTGGTAATTGTTTTTTTTCAGATTTCTGAAACTGATCCCCAGGTACCTTGTTTGAACCCATTCCCGGTCCCGCTAACTCAGTTTGTTCGGGGTAAACACAACTTCCTCTAAAACAAACCTTACCTACTTCACAAGGTCTTCCGCATTGATTGTCATTATCTGAAATTATCGGTTGTCCAATATCAAAACATTGCCCCTGACTGCAAACTTGTCCAGTGGGACACTGAACATTTGAACAGCTTCTTCCAGCAAGGGCTTCTGGGACTGTTGTGTTGTAATCTCCTGCTGCTGACACGGTATTACTTTTTCTTAATGTAGCAATTTCCGCCCTGGACAATATTCGACTGAAAACATGGAGTTCATCTATGAGCATACCTTCAGCAGGCCATTGTATGTAATCATTATAAGTACCTATCCAGGTATAAGGATCAGGCATGTCCATATTTGATGTGTTAATTACCGCATTTTGTCTGCGATTTTTAACCTGTAATGTCATCTTTTTGGTATCAAAATCCCAGCTACTGGCAATAAATACCCATTCTTTGGGGCGAATCAGTCCTGGTGTGGTAAATTGGTGGCGCCCGCCACGCATTTTTATCGTTTTTATATACTGGGACAGGGTAATGCCCCCGGTAATATTGCCATTTGAGAGTAAGGTATGTGCCTTTTTATTATCCGCATCAATGTACATCCACAGAGCAATGGTTAGCTGAGGACACTGTTCTGGACTAAGATCGAGGGGAGTACGAACAAAAGTCGAACCATCTAGTTTAAGTGCCTGACCCAATTTTCCGGAACCATATTTGGCACTACCACTTGCTGGCTCGCCGCCTTTGGTAATAAGCTGGCCATCATATCCATTTGCACCACTATCCTTTAATTTTCCATCAAAAGAATAATATGCATCGCAACTATTAGCTAATAATGAATCGCTGCCCAAAATAATCAATGAAAGCAAAATTAATTTTATCTGCATTGAAAGACCATTCTTTTTACACTTCACCCAATTGCTCATATCTATTCACTCCTTATTCAATTATTAATTTTCACTGCACTCACCTTGCACACAAACACCTGGTTAAGTCGCCATACTTTTCTGTTGAAGTAAAACTACCTATAAAAACCTCAAAAAACCTAATGATGTTCTATTGGTTTTATGTTAAAAATATCTTTAAGGAAGGTATGGGGCGTTTATTTTGTGAAAAATATGAAATTCACAATAGGTGAATGGAGGGTTGACCCTTCAAGTAACTTATTGATAAGTAAGACAATAGAAAAACGTATTGAACCAAAAGTCATGGAATTATTGGTTTTTCTAGCGAATGCAAACGGTCATGTTGTTTCTAGAGAGGCCATCCTGGGTACAGTTTGGCAACAAGTGGTTCTAGGCGATGCTATTACCAACACAATTGCCAATTTAAGGAAAGCGTTAAACGATACTCACACTCCCAGAGAGTATATTGAGACCATACCAAAGCAAGGATACCGACTGATACCTGAGGTGAAATGGGAGACAGACGACCATCTTCTATCGAAAAATCAAGCCCGACCACTCAGTAAGAATACCAGCCAGGCTCTGTTTTCAAAAAATTTATTTTCGGTAAAACAGATAGTCATCGCCTTCTTCATTTTGGTAATGCTCTTCATATTCTACAAATTTATTCCAAGAACAAACTCTATAGCAGATTCCCATGACAAAAATCTCTCAAAAACTGTCGCAGTTTTGCCCTTCTATGTTTACAGCGAACAAAAAGAGATGAGCAATTTTGCAGAGGGACTCGCAGATGAACTGATTCATCAACTAGCAACCAATCATGATTTGCAGGTAGTAGCTCGCTCTTCTTCCTCAAAATTTGAAAATTCTGACAAAAGCGTGGCTGAAATAGCTAAAATTCTAGGAACACAATACATTATAGAGGGAAGTCTAAGACAAAATAATGATAATTTAAGAATAACTGTTCAGTTAATAGATGCAAACAGGCAAATAAACCTATGGTCAAAAAGTTTTGACAAAAAAATTGATGACAATTTTCTACAAACCCAAATAAGCATTAGTAGTGAAATTTCACAGATTATCACACATAAAGATGCTAATTCATCCCAATATGAGAAAAGAAATCATCCAAACTCGGCAGAGGCATACAAACTATTTATGTTGGCTCAATCCTATATGAAAAGAGGAGATAGCAAAAATTATGAAAAAGCATTTATCTATTATCAAAAAGCAACCGTAATAGCGCCAGACTACGCACTTGCCTTTGCAGGTATGGCGCAAGCAAAAATTTTATTATATCAATACAAACACAAATCATTAGAAAAAACTGAGATCGAGGCAAGTAAATATTTACTCAGGGCTCTTTCTATTGAACCTGAATTGGCGGAGGCTTTTGCAGCCAGGGGACTGTTGAGAATTTATTTACATAAATTTGATTTGGCGGAAAATGATTTAAAAAAAGCAATTGAACTCAATCCCGGCTTAAGGATAGCGCATCATAATTATGGCTTCTTATTGTGGAGATTATCACGTTCCAAAGAGGCACTTGTGCAGTTCAAATCTGCATTAGAAATTGACCCATTATCTCCAATTACTAATTATGGATATGCTGATACTTTGGTCAACCTTGGTAGAATAGAAGAAGCTATCGAGCATTATTTAAATTGTCAGGACTTTTTACCAGAGAATTCTACATGCTTTGGTGGTCTTTCTGGAATATATAGTCTGCTCGGAAACATAAAGTTACAAACAAAATATAGAAAACTTTCAAGGAATTTAGATCCACCAAATGATTTCGCACAAATGCTCTATTCCTCTCTATTGCACTTACAACTTAAGCATTGGGATGAAGCCAGGAAACTTATCGAACTATCCGCTCAACATGAACCTCTTAATTATTTTTTGCTAAAAACAGACTTCACCTTAAATCTTCATTTAAATACTCTCGAAAAATTTAAAGATAAGCTACAAGCATTATCTCTAGACAATCCAGGGAATTTTGAAATTAATCTGCTGTTAGGAATGACTCTATATTTTCAATCAAAATGTCATCAATCTATTATGCAATATGAGCAAGCCGCCAGGACTGAAAACAAAACAACCATGAGTATTTGGGAGTTTGAACATGGAATTTCTCACAACTTGAATCTTGCTTATTGTTACAGCCAAAGAAATAATTTTGCTGCTTCCGAAGAAGAACTTAAAAAGTTTAACTCTTATATTATGTCACTACCGAAATCTAAATATATTATTCCTGGTAAAATTTATAATGTTGCTCGTTATTTGGTGTTAACAGGAGAACCGATAGAAGCGAAGAAACTCCTTAAACAAATAGAATGGTGGCCTTTTTATTGGTTATCTAACTATGATCCTGTTCTTGCAGATTTGAAAGAGTTCTCGAACTAAATCCTCGTACCTTATACATTTTCGTGAAACATCCAGTTAAAATATAAATTTACTTTCATTAAGACTAAGTTTCCCAAATGAAACAACTTATTTATAC
>DRNA01000007.1 GCA_011322365.1 Aeromonadales bacterium
ATCTGTGTTATTTTGTGTTTCTTCTGTAGTGACGTCTTCAGGTGTCTTCATAGTCAATTTTTATTATAATTACCACATAAGCCCTATTTAAAACCATATAAACTATAAGGTCAAACAGTGATTTCTTCGGTTTCGCACTTATTCCGGCAAACACCTCTGGGATTGTTACAAATTTTCTCCGATGGTAATGTGATAACCGCGATCCAATTTATATCTACAGCAACAGTCGGAGAAGATGACATAAATAAGGAACGAATCCAGTTTGAAGTGAAAAAGGTAAATGATTTTGATGCGGAAAATGGTAATGCTTTGATTCAATTGACTATTGAGCAAATTAAAAGCTATCTGTTTAAGGGCGGGCAGCAGTTTTCCCTTCCTCTTGGAGCTGAAGGAACTGCATTTCAGAAACGCGTTTGGCAGGCCCTGCAACAGATACCTTACGGACATACTATAACCTACGGAAAATTGGCTGAACAATTGAATTCTTCAGCCAGAGCGGTTGGTAATGCCTGTCGACGTAACCCTATACCGGTAATAATTCCCTGTCATCGAGTGATTGCCAGCAATGGCATCGGAGGTTATTCGGGCGCCACATCAGGATATTTAATTAATAGAAAACAGTTTTTGCTCAATTTGGAACAAGCTCAATCTTCAGTTCCACAGGAACAGTTAACATTATGTTGATTGATCGTTTTCTGGATAAACTCTGGCTGGAAAAAGGCCTGAGTAAGAACACCCTGGATGCTTATAAAAGTGATTTAAAGTGGTTGCAGGGTTATCTTGATAAAAAGAATAAGACTATAATTGATGCCGATGAGGTCTGTCTGTCTGAGGCTCTTGCCGCAAGGGCAAAGGGGACAGCCAGCCGTACTCGAGCACGTTGGTTATCTTCCATAAAGCAATTCTATGGTTGGGCTTTAAGAGAGCTGTTAATCGATATAGATCCGGCGGCACAACTGGATGCGGTTAAATTGTCCAAACCATTACCTCATGCTTTAAGTGAAAAACAAATTATTGCTTTACTTGAACAGACCGACAGGGATTCAGATATCGCTATTCGTGATAAAGCCATGCTAGAACTCTGTTATGCCAGTGGTCTCAGGGTGAGTGAACTTGTGAGCCTGGATATGAGTCAGATAGATAGTCACCGGGGTCTGGTTCAGGTGATTGGTAAGGGTAATAAAGAACGAATGATCCCTATGGGAGAGCCGGCAAGGTTAGCTGTGGTTGCTTATTTACACCAGACCAGGCCCGTTTTTGTAGAGAATTGCAAGCAACCCAGGCATTCCGATAATGTATTTTTGAATCGCAGGGGCACAAAAATGTCGCGTCAGGCTTTCTGGTACCGAATTAAGTACTATACTCAAGCTGCGGGTATTGCTGAAAATGTGACGCCACACTCATTACGACACGCTTTTGCGACGCATTTGTTGAATCATGGTGCGGATCTACGTAGTCTACAGCTTCTGCTGGGGCATAGTGATTTATCAACCACTCAAATATATACTGCGGTTGCAAAAGAACGATTGAAGCAGTTACATGCATCTCATCATCCACGGGGTTGATTTAGAGATGATTTCAGGTAATTAATCAGGTAAGTTATTGAAAGTTTCTGGCCTGAATCTGGGTCTTATAAATGGTGAGAAAAAATATTCTTCGGAGGTTAAATTGGTTACTGTTAAAAATATAGGTGGTTTTTCTATGGTTAAAATCGCATTTGTCACCTTAGTGGCGACGGCTCTGGCGTTTTCTTTCTGGCCCGCAACTGATTTACAGGCTGCGGCTTCTGATAAGCCTTTGGCTTCAAAACCCAAAGTGGACGCTTTTGACCAGGCCGCGATGGATGCTGTGAAAGCTAAACTGGAATCGAATTTGACCGGATTACCTGTGGATGAAATTAAACCATCTCCTGTTCCGAGTCTTTTTGAGATTACCTCTGGTAGTGATATTTATTATGTCACTAAAGATGGTAATCATTTAATTAGTGGTCGTTTACTCAGCATTAAAAATGGCATTGTCGATTTAACTCAGCAAAGTAAGCAAAAAGCTTCAGCACGTTTATCACCCTATAGAAAATCTATTGTGGACAAAATAAAAGATGAAGATACTTTTATTTATAGAGCTTTGAATGAAAAGCACCGTATTAATGTGTTTGTCGATGTAGATTGTGGCTATTGCCGCAAACTGCATAAGGAAATCCCTGAATTAAATGATATGGGTGTTACAGTGAGATATCTTGCTTACCCAAGAGCAGGTTTATCGTCATCTTCAGCTGCCAAGTTAATTTCTGCATTTTGTGCCGATGATAAAAATTCAGTCATCAATGATGCTTTTGCCAGCCGCCCGATACCCCCTAAATCCTGTAAAAACCCTGTTGCTTATCAGTATTCACTGGTGAGAAAATTTGGTATCAATGGCACACCAAATATCATCTTTGCCAATGGCGATCTCTGGCCTGGATATCTTGATGCCAAAGGTACCTTAAAGGAAATTGAGAAACGGGGTTTGTAATCAGGAATAGTTTACAGATTAACCGTAAGACAAAGAGAGGTCATATGACCTCTTTTTTAATGGGGAATGACCAGGTAATGCAATAGAGAAACTCAGGGAATTAGAGCCGCGATGACCCTGCGGCCGTCAGTACTTAATACACTGAATGTACGACAGGCAGCCTGTGTGTTCATAACATCGATTGACTTATTGTATTTGGCTGCTTCAATAAACAGTGATTTGGGCAACATCTGCTGGTGTTCTCCCGTACCCAACAGAATAACTTCTGCTCCGGACTGGCATAATCGAGCGATTTGCTCTGGTGTAATTTCATCAATGGATGAACCCAGAAACCCTTCTGTGATATTTTCAGGCGTCACCACAACCGACTGGTTATATTGATTTTTATTGATAGTAATACAGCCAGGGCTATAGGCGCGGATAACGTATTTTGAAGGGTTTAAATCTTCGCTAAAATCCATAGATATCTCATTTATCAGGTAATAAAATCGGCATTCGGTAATTGCGATAGCTGCGAATTCATCGGCGATGATTTGGCAGGTAAAGCCCCAACTTTCTCTGTCGTCCCGACGCTTTGTGGCTAAAGTCGTTCCTACAGGATATTTTAACAAAACAATACAGCAAAAACTGGTAGAATCGTAAAAAGAGTGTCTTTTTTTCAAGAGAATAAAATTTAGTATGCGACATATTATCCTGGAATTGCCGAGTTTGCTTGATGCTGTTGAAATTCCTGGTACAAGGAATCCTGTTCAGGGGCTTGATCTGCCGTATCTGTGTCTAATTTTAAGTAAGGCGGAACGGTTAACTCAATCTAAACCTGTCTCCCCACTTGTAGTAAAACCGATTTCCTCTTTCGAACTGGAAGGGGAAATTAATGCTGCCTGGAGTGCACAATATCTGAATCTGGACGGTGCAAATAATGATGACTATTGCTGGTATCGAGCTGATCCCATGGAACTTCAACCGGATCGTATTGCGGTTTACCTGACGGGGAATCGGCATCTTTCACTTTCATCAGATGAGAAAGATGAATTAGAGCAAGGAGTCAATACTATCTGTGATGCCCTGGGTGCTCGTTTTTTTGTGGTGTCAGCACAGGAAGGTTACATTCGTCTGGATAATGCACAGGGTAGAGCGCATTGTGAGGTAGAATTTATTGCGGCCATCAAAGCTCTGGGTAAAGATCAACTGGAAACCTTCCCCAGAGGAAAAGACTCTACTTTCTGGAAACAGTTATTAACTGAATTGCAGATGTATCTGCATGGTTCTCCGGTTAATACACAGCATAGTAAAAAAGGTATAGCACTCATTAACAGTCTCTATTTCTGGGGGTGTAAAAAAGCCCCTTTACCTCAAATTCAACTTGATAGTTTATTCAGTAATTCCAATGTGATTAAAAGTTGTGGATTCAAAAATGGACTAGAGGCACAAAATTTACCCGATAGCTGGTCAATGAAATACGTCAGTGAAAATAGCAGCCAGTTTGTTGATATGGAATTGATCTGGTTGCGTAAGCAGGGGTTAATCAGCGCCTGGCAACAGCAG
Organism: Aeromonadales bacterium; assembly: GCA_011322365.1. Lineage (GTDB taxonomy): Bacteria > Pseudomonadota > Gammaproteobacteria > Enterobacterales > DRNA01. Next base: position 4,057 of record DRNA01000007.1, read on the forward strand.
GTGATTCATTATGAAAAATATTGGTTTTCACCTTTAATTCAGGCATTAAAAAAACATCAGATTGAGCGGCTGAGTCTGATTTTATCATCCGAAGTTATTTACACCCTCACGGCTTCAGACTTAAAAAAAATCTGGAGGAGAAAAAAATCTATTAGTGAATTATTAACTCTTACTCAGAGCAAGGCAAAAAAATGACCACCATTGTAAGCCAGAGAAAAATACCGCAGGCCTCATTAGATTGGTCTCAGTGGCCTGGACATCCTTTACTCAAGCGAATTTATGCGGCCAGAAAAATTCAGTCCTTTGAAGCACTGGATCTGGAACTCAGTCAGTTATTAAAATTTAAAAGCCTGCAGCAGATAGACCAGGCAGTGGAACTGCTGTACAAAATTATGCAGCAGGATGGTTTGATAATCATTGTGGGTGATTTTGATACTGACGGCGCCACCAGTACCACTTTAGTTATGGAAATCATGCAGGCATTCGGGCATAACGCTATTGATTACCTGGTACCTAATCGCTTTGATTTTGGTTATGGATTATCAGAAGAAATTGTAGAAGTTGCCGCCAGAGATGCCCCAGCGTTAATTATCACCGTGGACAATGGCATCGCCAATCATGCCGGTGTAGCAAAAGCCAATAGTCTCGGTATTCCGGTTTTGATCACCGACCATCATTTGCCAGCAGAAACCTTACCGCAAGCTGCAGCGATTGTTAATCCGAATGTGGAAGGGGATGAATTTCCAAGTAAGGCACTTGCCGGTGTTGGTGTGGCGTTTTATTTAATGTTAGCGTTGAGAGCCTATTTAAAGGAAAAAAACTGGTTTGAAGAGAGGAATATCAGTATGCCAAACCTGGGGATGTGGCTAGATCTGGTAGCGGTTGGTACAGTAGCAGATATGGTGCCACTGGATGAAAATAACCGGCGGCTGGTGGCTCAGGGATTGAAACGAATTCGTGCGGGGCAATGTCGACCGGGGATTAAGGCATTGCTGGAACTGGCGAAAAAGAACCTTAAAAGAACCTCCGCCATGGATATAGGGTTTGCTATTGGCCCGAGGCTCAATGCAGCAGGCCGTCTGGATGATATGTCAATTGGTATTCAGTGTCTGATGGAAAAAGATCCCTCTGCTGCCCGTGCTTTTGCCGTTGAACTCGATCAGTTGAATTTAATGCGCCGGGAAATTGAAACCAGTATGCAGCAGGAAGCGCTGACTATTGTTAATCAATTATTAGCGTCTGAAAATTTTAGTATTTTACCCGATGCGCTAAGTCTGTTTCACCCGGAGTGGCATCAGGGCGTGGTGGGTTTGGTCGCCTCAAGAATAAAAGAAAAATTTCACCGACCTGTGATAGCTTTTGCGCTTGAAGGCTCAAGTGAGAGTGACCCCTCAAAAAATAAACCTGGTGACGGTGGTGCCATGCTCAAAGGTTCAGCACGTTCAATACCGGGTGTACATATTCGTGATGCTCTGGTTTGGGTGGATACTCAACACCCCGGGTTGATTGCAAAATTTGGTGGTCACGCCATGGCAGCCGGATTAACCCTGGCAAAAGAGAATTTAGCGGTTTTTGAACAGGCATTAAAAGGTGCAGTACGCGAACAGTTAGGTGAAGAAGAAATTACCAATAAAATTGAAACCGACGGCGAGCTGGAACCCGAATGGATGAATCTTGAAACTGCCAATTTGCTCGCTGAATCCGGCCCCTGGGGACAACATTTTCCTGAGCCTAATTTTGATGGTATATTCGAGGTGGTACAACAGCGAATCGTCGGTGTAAAACATCTAAAACTGGTATTGAAAAATAATTTAAATCAATATATTGATGCCATTGCCTTTAATATCGACCCAGCAAAATGGCAACAGGTAGCAGAAAAAGTCAGAATTGTTTATCGCCCAGATATTAATGAGTTCCGCGGCGAGACTAAACTACAATTTATGGTGCAGTATATTGAAAGAGTTGAGTAACTCAACCTAATCATTGCTGGTCATCCTTCTAACCTGACCCGCACTTATCTGAAACTGTTTACTGAACGTCCTTGAAAAAGCCGCTTCTGATTGATATCCCACCTGTGAAGCAACATCACTGACTTTGTCGCCGGCGCTGAGTTTTTCCCAGGCTATTTGCATTCGCCACCAGCTGGTATATTGGTTAACCGTCCAGAGTGATTTTTTCTTGAAGGTTTGTGCAAATGCCGTACGGGACATACCGGCTTTTTGTGCCATCAGGGCAATATCCCATTTTTTCTCCGGCGCATCATGGAAGGATTTTATGGCTTTGGAAAGTTTTGGGTGAGCATAAATCGCCAGTATTCCCGGTTGTAACTTTTCTGTATCCAGAACATGACGTAGGGCGTAAACAAACAGCATTTCAGAAAGGCGGTTGATCATTACTGAATTTTCAGTTTCGTACTGAACACTTTCATCCAGTAGTAAGTTGACCATCTGATTTAACCAGGGCGTGGATTCAGTATTTTTAATAAATAATACCGGAGGTAGTGCCTCGAGTAACTGATTCTGGTAGCGATGCATAAAACTGACTTCTCCGCATAGCATTCCCGTTCCGTTTAAATTTGTGCTGTAATTCAGGTGTTGCTGTGGTTCCCTGTTCGGTTCAATGGCGCTCATCTGATGGGGAATTTCATGGGGGAATATAACCAGATCACCCTGATTAAATTCCGTATCAAGATGACCGGGAACGTTTAAATGACATTTTCCCGTAGTAACGATATGAAAGCAGGTGGCCCCCAGAGTATGTTCGTTGATCTGCCAGTTCCCACAGACTTTTGCATTGTGGTAAATATTCACCTGTAGACGCAATAAATTAATAAAATCAGTAAAAGCAGTCATTTTGTACGATAAAGCATTAATTGTGTCTAATTTAGCATTCATCGTACCAACAATAACCTTTAAAATCCATTTCGAAATTAATCATTGGAGAAAAACATGACTGAATTTACCTTTTACACACCTGAAAATAGTGAAGGTGAAGCAAAAGAAATATTAACTGCTGTTGAGAAAAAATATGGCTTCGTGCCTAATTTATTTGGCTATATGGCTGAAGCACCCTATACCATTAGTGCTTATGCTATGCTCACGGAATTACTGGCAAAAACGGATCTATCTCCTGCTCAGCAACAGGTGGCATTATTAGCGGTGAGCCATTATAACAAATGTGATTTCTGTGCTGTTGCCCATCGAGCCTTTGGAAAAGTAAATCAGGCCAGTGAGCAAACATTGACAGCAATTGTTGAAGATGGAGAAATTGAGGATGCCTCTGATAAGGCTCTGGTGGATATGGTGGTTGCGGTGGTGGATAGCCGAGGTTGGGTTAGTGATGAACAAATTGAGGCTTTCATCAATGCGGGTTTTAGCAAACGAAATATTTATGATGTGATTTTGATAGTGACCATTAAAACCCTGTCGAATTATTCAAATCATTTAACCCGCCCGGAAGCTAATGAAGAATTAAAGGCTATGTTGTAGGAAATAGCGTAATTTTGAGGTAAGAAAAAGCCGGAGGTAAATATTGCCTCCGGCTTTGTTAAGGCAATTATTCTGCTGAAGCCGGTATGGTCTATACCCGTTCTACTTGAAGATGCCTGTTTCAGAGTTCAGACGGGATGTCAGAACAAGGCGCAACTTGTAGCGAATGGTTATTCCCTTCGCAAAAGTTGCAACGCAGGGCTGGCTTCCCGTCTGAACTCCCGTAGGGCAAGAGGATAAGCGCGCATCTTCTGTGTTATAAAAGTTTGCGTTAGAATGACTAGCACTGCTCTTTTATGCCTTGAATCTGCACGCTTCTTCTCTTGCTGAAATCATGCATCTTCAAGTAGAACGGGTATAAATCGTCTGTGTCGGAAAGGCAAATTCCAGTCCGGCCTGGTTGAATTGCTGCAAAATAGCCAGGTTCATTTCTGTCTGGGTTTGAGCAATATCCTGGCCTTTTTTGATGTAGTAAATAAACATAATGTTCATGGCAAAATCACCAAATCCATTAAAAGAGGTAATGATTTTTTCTTCGGTATGGGAATTTTTCTGATTGATTTCTGCAAGAATATTCAAGGCTTTTTGCATATCTTCAGCTGATGTATCGTAGGTCAATCCCAGATCCAGTTTTATCTTTCTGGAAGGCTCTCGAGTAACATTTTCAACTGGAGCATCGGTAAATGTAGCATTGGGGATAGTAACAATGCGCCCTTCCAGGGTTTTTAAGCGGGTACTGCGAACGCCGATTTCTACCACAGTGCCGTCAAAGCCATCAATTTTTATGCGCTCGTTGAGTTTAAACGGCTGATCGGCAAAGATGGTAAAACCACCAAAAACATTGGAAATGGTATCCTTGGCTGCCATTGCCAGTGCCAGACCACCAATACCTAAACCGGCAATCAGTGCGCCAACATCATAACCTGCATTATTCAAGCCTATAACAATGGCCATGGACCAGATCACCATTTTCACACCTTTTCTAACAATGGGCATGAGTTGATCATCAAGATCATTTTCAGTTTTTTCAGCCAGAGGTAGCAGGTACTCATTGTAGATGGCATCGAACAGGCGAGATAAAGTCCAGCCTACTAATAAGGCAATAATGACCTGGTAGGTATGGGAAATAAAGGACATCAACCCTTCCGGAAGCTTAAGGTAATTTACCGCAAACCAGAACCCCATCACCATCACAAAAAACATGGCGGGTTCTTCCACCATGTCGACAATAATAGAATCCAGTTTATTCTTGGTTTTGGCTGTAAAAAGACGGGCAAATTTTGAAAATAACCAGTAAATTACTTTGGCCAGAATCATGGACAAAACAACTATCGATAACGCGATTAACCAGGCTTTAATGGTATTACCATAATAAGTTTGGGTGAGAAATTCAGTCATGAGATACCTTACTTGTATTTATCCGGGATTATGATTGATGGTAAAGCGGCAAGAATAACAAAAAATCATTGGTTTTTGGAGGAAAATTAATCTCGGCTCTTACTTATCTGTTCTCGCTTGGGTAGAATAGCGACAACATACTTTACCAGGTAATTACTGTGGAAATTGCACCAGTTAGAGAATCAATTGATGATCTTGCCAAACGCATTCAGGCGTTGAGGGGGTATCTTTGACTTTGACAACAAGAAGGAACAACTCCAGGAAGTCGAACGGGAACTGGAGCAACCAGATGTCTGGGATGATCCTGATCATGCCCAGCAATTAGGTAAACAGCGTGCAGCTCTGGAGACGGTAGTGGTTACTCTGGAAACGCTTTCTCATGGTCTGGAAGATTTACCGGAACTACTGGATATGTCTGTCGAAGAAAATGATGAAGAAGCCGTACACGATATTATTTCTGAACTGGATGATTACAGGCAGCGTATCGAAGAGTTGGAATTCAGACGTATGTTTTCCGGCGATATGGATCACGCAAATGCCTATCTGGATATTCAGGCAGGCTCTGGTGGCACGGAAGCTCAGGACTGGGCAAATATGCTATTACGCCAGTATCTTCGTTGGGGCGAAGCTCATGGCTTTAAAACTGAAATTACCGAATTGTCTGATGGTGAAGTCGCCGGTATAAAAAGTGCCACTATCTATTTTCAGGGGGAATATGCATTTGGTTGGCTTCGCACAGAAACCGGCGTACACCGGTTGGTGAGGAAATCCCCTTTTGATTCGGGTAATCGGCGTCATACGTCATTTGCTTCAGTTTTTGTCTATCCAGAAATCGATGATTCCATTGAGATTGATATTAACCCGGCTGATCTACGCACTGATACCTACCGCGCCAGTGGTGCTGGAGGTCAGCATGTGAATAAAACCGATTCAGCCATCAGAATTACCCATGTGCCGACGGGTGTAGTGGTACAATGCCAAAACGATCGCTCGCAGCATAAAAACCGCTCCAATGCCATGAAGCAGTTAAAAGCAAAACTTTATGAGCTGGAGTTGCAAAAACAGAAAGATCAACAGCAGTCGCTGGAAGACGAAAAAACCGATATTGGCTGGGGTTCGCAGATCCGATCTTATGTATTGGATCAATCCAGAATTAAAGATTTAAGAACCGGAATTGAAAGCAGTAATACTCAGGCGGTACTGGACGGTGATCTGGATAAATTTATCGAAGCTTCTTTAAAGTCCGGGTTATAAGAAATTAGAGTTATGTAGCATAAACAATGATATCTTTGTCATCCCGAGCGTAGTGGAGGGCTCTTAAAGCTTCAGGATTCCTCCACTACGGCCGGAATGACAATGGTACAGGGCCCGGATGGCAGTTGATGTGTAAAAATGATTTAAGAACAACTAATGAATCAATAAAATTAATACAAACAAACAGAATGTAAACAGTGAGAACAAAATGAGTACAGATCATCAAGACGAAAGCAATCAACTGGATACCAATGCCCAAATAGAGCAGCGTCGGGAAAAATTAAATGAACTTCGACAACAGGGTAAAGCTTACCCCAATGGTTTTCAACGAGATACGTTAGCGGCTGAATTACATGAAAAATATGATGCCATTGAAAAAGATGAGCTCGACCCGCAGAAAATTCCGGTAAAAATTGCCGGCAGGGTGCTGACGCGACGCATTATGGGGAAAGCCTGTTTTGCCACTATTCAGGATATGTCTGGAAAAATCCAGATTTTTCTCAGACAAAATGATCTGGGTGATGAAGTACTTGATGCGTTTAAAAAGTCAGATATTGGCGATATTTTTGGCATTGAAGGTATTGTGTTTAAAACCAAAACCGGTGAACTTTCGGTTAAAGTATTATCGATGATTTTATTAACCAAGGCATTGCGACCTCTACCGGATAAATGGGCTGGATTAGCGGATCAGGAACAGAAATATCGACAGCGTTATGTGGATTTAATCGTTAATGACAAATCCAGAAATACTTTTAAAATCCGTTCGCAGGTAACACAGTATATTCGTCGCTTTCTGGATGAACGAGGCTTTATGGAAGTGGAAACACCCATGATGCATGTCATTCCCGGTGGTGCTACTGCAAAACCTTTTACCACTCACCATAATGCACTGGATATGCCGTTGTTTTTACGGGTAGCACCGGAGCTGTATTTAAAAAGACTGGTGGTTGGTGGCATTGAAAAAGTCTATGAAATCAATCGTAATTTCAGAAATGAAGGTTTATCGACTCGTCATAACCCGGAATTTACCATGCTGGAATTTTACTGGGGTTATGCAGACTACAATGATCTGATGGATCTGACCGAAGAATTATTACGCGGTATGGTGAAGCAGGTATTGAAAACCGAGCAGTTTGTCAGTGACGGGGTTGACTATGATTTTTCAAAACCCTTTGCCCGTATTACCGTCACCGATGCCATCCTGCAATTTAATGATGATATTAAGGCTGAAGATCTGGCTACTTTTGAATCGGCAAAAGCATTGGCTGAAAAACTGCATATTGCTATTGATCAAAACTGGGGTCTGGGCCGATTACATATGGAAATTTTTGAAGAAACCGTTGAAGAAAAATTACTGCAACCGACCTTCATTACTGCATACCCAACCGAAGTTTCTCCACTGTCCAGACGCAATGATGAAAATCCTGATATTACCGATCGCTTTGAATTTTTTGTAGGAGGAAGAGAGTTAGCCAATGGTTTTTCTGAACTTAATGATCCGGATGATCAGGCGGAAAGATTCCGCGCCCAGGTTGAAGCCAAAGATGCCGGTGATGAAGAGGCCATGCATTTTGATTCCGACTATATCCGCGCTCTGGAATACGGTATGCCACCCACGGCTGGTGAAGGGTTGGGAATCGACCGACTGGTAATGCTACTCACCGATTCACCAACAATCAGAGATGTGTTGTTATTCCCGCATATGCGGCCTGAATAAATATCATTGTAGAGTTTATTTCGTTACCTCAAATGGCAGTCCCGCTGCTTTCCATTCCGGGAAGCCCTCTTCTAACTTGAGTGCAGGGATCCCTTTTGATTTTAGTGATGCGATCATTTCATTTGAATAAACACAATAGGGTCCTCGGCAATAACTGACGATAGTTTTGTTTTTGGGTATTTGAGATAGTTGGGCATTAATTTTGTCCGGCTCGATATTGATGGCTCCCTGAATATGACCCTGGCGAAATTCTTTTTCAGGTCTGACATCAACAATGCAAAGCGCTTTTTTGTGTAATTGTTTTGCCAGTTGTTGACTGGAAATAATCTCGGTAGTAGACGAGTCTTTGAGGTAACGATTTTTCAGTTTATCCACTTCAGCCAGATGGGTTTCAGCGGTTTTTCTGATGCTGGCGACTAACTGGATAATATCGTCACCGGCCAGAGAATAGATGCGACTTTTCCCCTGTTTTCTCATAACAACCAAACCATTTTGTTTCAGAATTTGCAGATGTCTGGAGGTGTTGGCGATACTTAAATCCGTTAATAGGCTGAGTTCTTCAACACTTCTTTCTGCCTGCGCCAGGTAATCGAGCAATTCAATACGCTGTGGCGATCCCAGGCTGTGGGCGATTAATGCGAGTTGTTCGAAAAGCTGTTTTTTTACTGTAGACACTTATTATTTGTCCTTATTCAATCAATTCATTGAATATTAACCTGATCAGTAGTTAATTTCCAGCTAATATTCAATTAAACAGTTGAATGATTGAATGATGGCTGGTATTCTCTAAACAATTCACATATTGATGTTAGGGAACGATGAAAACACTCGATCAATTAACAAGTTCATCTCAAAATTCTGTGATTTCTCATGGGATTGCCAATAATAAGGTTCAGATCAGTATGCATCTTATTCAGATATTTCTGGTGGGACTTACCATTGGTATGACACGCATTGTTATCCCCGGGCTGGCAAAATCTGAATTTGGACTCGGTGATCAGTCTTTTTTTCTACTGTCTTCTTTTGTTGTAGTCTTTGGTCTGGTCAAAGCGATAATGAATTTATTTGCCGGGAAACTCAGTGAAAGCTATGGCCGCAAAACGATACTGATCTGGGGGTGGTTGGCTGCTTTGCCCATTCCCTGGATGCTACTTTACGGACCGAACTGGAACTGGATTATTATGGCAACAGTTTTACTGGGGTTTAATCAGGGGTTATGCTGGTCAATGGCTTTAAACAGTAAACTGGATCTGGCCAGTGCGAATCAAAAAGGATTGATCAATGGTATCAATGAATTTTCTGGATATGCCGCCGTGGGTATTGCGGGTTTGATTACTGCCTGTTTTGTCAGCTGGTTTGGAGCCAGGGAGGGGTTATTTGTTTTTAGCTTGACGGTAATTTTGTCTGGTCTTGTTCTGGCTAAACTGACCATTGTTGAAACCTTACCCTGGGCAAAACTTCATCACAGATTATCTCAATCTCACTCCCAGTCTAAACGGCAGGTAGGGGAGAATAAAACACAAACGCTGTTGCAACTTTTTAAACAGGCATCGCTTGAGAATAAGCCACTGATAGCATTGAATCAGGCTGGTCTGATTGAAAAATTTACCGATGCCTTGATCTGGATTTTTCTACCAGTGTATTTTCTATCACAGGGTATCAGCCTGATTGAAACTGGTGCTATTATTGCTGTCTATGGCATTGTCTGGGGTGGCTCTCAACTGATAACCGGACCCTTATCGGATAAAATTGGTCGTAAAGGTTTAATTGTCTGGGGGATGTGGTTTTGTGGCCTGGGTGTATTGGCAATGCCACTCACTCATAGTGTGAGTATGTGGAGTCTGGAAGCCGGATTAACGGGGCTGGGAATGGCCATGCTTTACCCCAATCTGGGTGCAGCAGTGGGGGATTTTGCACCAGTGCAATATCGAGCCAGTCTCATTGGCATTTATCGTTTCTGGCGTGATTCAGGGTATGCCTTTGGCGCTCTGGCGATGGGTGCGATGGCTCAGTGGTCGCAGAATTTATTGTTACCTTTCTGGTTTGTTGCAGGAGCCATGTTTCTATCCGGTTTTTGGGTATTACTCTGGTTACCTTCGAAAAATTGAAGCAAATAATTAAAAAATAAGGATACCCTTGTGATTTTCGACAATTTCTCAAACGCACAATTTGCGGTTTTGGGGGCAACTTTTGCTATTGCCATCATTATGGGGCTGGTGGCTAATAAAACCAGTTTCTGTACTCGGGGAGCTGTGGCTGACTGGGTAAATCATGGCCAGAAAAACCGTATGCGATCCTGGTTACTGGCAATGGCTGTTGCCATTGTAGGGGTAGTTGTTATGGAAGCGAGTGGAATTGCCTCATTTAATCATACGTTGCCGCCTTATAGAGGAAGTAATTTTGCCTGGTTGGAATATCTGTCAGGTGGGTTTCTTTTTGGCGTGGGGATGACTTTTGCCAATGGTTGCGGTAATCGAACGCTGGTCCGAATAGGTGGTGGTAATTTAAAGTCGTTGATTGTGATCAGCATGATTGGTATTACAGCCTATTTTATGATCACCCCGTTTCCTGGAACTGACAAGACGCTATATTCCGAAATTTTTTATCACTGGACCAGCAAAGCCAGTGTTACTCTGGCCTCAGAACAGGATTTGGCCAGTCTTATCAGTAGCCATCTGGGAGGGTCGGTAATGCTGCTCAGAACCGTTATTGGAATCGTTCTGGCCTCTGCAATAGGGGTCTATGTATTTAAATCGGCCGAGTTCAGGAAAAGTTCCGACCATGTGCTGGCTGGTCTTGTGATTGGTGTAACTGTTTTCGCCACCTGGTATATTACCAGTGCCATGGTCACAATTATCTCTGATGGTGATCCATATAGTTGGGCTGAATATGCCAGTATTGATTCCTGGGATATGCTGGAAGACGATTCGGATGCAAGACCCAGAGATGTGGGCATTCAATCTTTAAGTTTTGTCAGTACTGTTGCTCAGACATTACGTTTTGGCTTGCACCAATTTAATACTATCTATGCTACTGTTGGCGTTATGGCGTTATGGCGTTATGGCGGTACTTGGTGTTATTTTGGGATCGTTTATCTGGTCAATGCTATCTCGAAAATTTAAATTTGAGTGGTTTAGTGACATGAGTGATTTCTTAGAGCATTTTCTTGGCGGTACATTAATGGGAATTGGTGGTATTCTTGGTTTAGGATGTACTATAGGGCAGGGTATATCGGGAATTTCCACCCTGGCATCTGGATCTTTTCTGGCCTTTGCCGGTATTGTTTCAGGAAGTGTTGTTACTTTGAAATTTTTTTTAAAAAATGATAAATAAAAAATCGAATCGTTTTGTCGCTTTAGATGTGATGCGAGGGGCAACCATCGCTGCGATGATTCTGGTGAATAATCCCGGCAGTTGGCAACATATTTATGCACCACTGGAACATGCTCCCTGGCATGGCTGGACCTTTACCGATACTATTTTTCCATTCTTTTTATTTATTGTGGGCGTGTCGATTGTATTTGCTTTAAAAAATAAAAAAGATCAATTGGCATTAAGACTTCAGTTACATAAGAAAATAATCAAACGTTTTTTTATTTTACTGGCACTGGGATTTTTATTGTCAGGTTTTCCTTATTATGATTTAGCTTCTATTCGTATTCCGGGAGTACTGGAGCGTATTGCTGTTTGTTATCTGGTAGTGGCGTTATTGTATATTCATTTTTCAACTCGAGTATTGATAGTTGTTACAGTCCTTTTATTGTCGGGTTACTGGGCATTAATGGCGTGGTACCCGGTGCCAGGAATTGGTGCTGGTTCTTTGGAAAGGGGGCGAAATTTTGCCGCCTATGTTGATCAGATTTTTTTATCGGGTCATATGTGGTCAGCTACAAAAACCTGGGATCCTGAAGGTATCATTAGCACCTTGCCCGCTATTGCCACGACTTTATTCGGGGTTTTCAGCGGTCTGATATTAACTTCAGAAGTGAAGTTGCAAAAAAGATTATCTAAGCTTTTTTTATCGGGGCTGATGATGATTTTTCTGGGGGTGCTCTGGAGCCAGTGGTTACCCATCAATAAAAATTTATGGACCAGTTCCTATGCTGTTTTTATGTCAGGAATGGCCATGGTGGTGCTGGCAGTATTAAGCTGGTGGATTGATATTAAACAGCTAAACCGACTGAATAAACCGTTTATTATATATGGCATGAATGCGATAACTGTATTTGTTTTATCCGGTATTATTGGCCGATTACTCTATCTGCTAAAATGGGAGAGTGATGCAGGCACAACTATCACCTTAAAAACCTGGTTATATCATCATTTTTTCACGCCCTGGCTATCAGATATTAATGCTTCTCTGGCTTATGCCATCCTGTGGATTGTGCTATCTTATCTGGCCATGTACGCACTTTATAAGAAACAGATATTTCTGAAAGTATAAAAGACACTCAATGGAAAAAACTGCAAAATGTTGTTGTGGAAGTTGTATCGTAAAGGTGAAAACTGATCCAGTTATTCACGGGGTTTGCCATTGCAATAACTGTAAAAAAAGAACAGGTAGCGCTTTTGGTATTTCAGCTTATTTTAAAGCATCTGAGGTTGAGTTGTTATCAGGACATTATCATCAGTATTTACTGGAAAATGAGCAGGGAAAACAACAGCGATATTTTTGTAGTAGCTGTGGCACAACGCTTTATTGGAAAGCGGAGATATTTAACGATCTGATTGGAATTGCAGGGGGCTGTTTTGTTGATAATCCATTACCTGCTCCGGCATTTTCATCAATGAATGACAACCAGTGCCATTGGTTGTCATTAGCTGACAATATCAAGTTGTCTTTTAGTCAGAAAGATATACTCAATTAAACCAGCATCAACTTGGCTTCTGCTACATGTCCCTGGAATTCTTCAGCTTCGTTCACATCCACTTCGTGGGACATACCCAGTTTGTCGAAAGCGGGTATTTCTGACCAGTCCATTTGAGTGAGTGGGTGATTAGTGCCGATACGGGATTGCAGATTAGCTACGGTGACCAGATCACCGTAGTCGGGGCCATCTGTTGAATCTCTTCCAAAATCCAGGAAGGCTTCAGGCACTGAGGCCAGTTCTTCCGGGAAGTCCCAGTTTCTGAGGATGGCGCTACCGATCTGGGGATGAAAACGGTCGATGATATTATCAAGTAGTTCTTCATTTTCAAACAGTTCAGGTGTTTCTTCAGCCATGGTGAGTATCGGTAGTATACCTATTTCACAGGTTAAACCTGCTAAAGTCGCCTGATCGGGTTTCAAACGGCCAAAATGATG
>DRNA01000008.1 GCA_011322365.1 Aeromonadales bacterium
AAGACGAAAACAATTATGTCAAACTGGCCGGCCGTATTGCCGAAGAAATGGACAATGCAGTCTGGGCAAATCAGTTTGACAATACCGCTAATCGCGATGCCCACTATCAGGGAACCGGCCCCGAAATCTGGCAACAAACTGAAGGGGCATTAGATGGCTTTATCTGCGCCACCGGCACCGGCGGCACACTGGCTGGTATCTCCCGATATTTAAAAGAGCAGAACAATAAAGTCACCATTGGTCTAGCTGATCCCCATGGTAGTGCACTGGCTCAATGGGCATTATCAGGAGAACTGTCGCTGGTGGGAGATGGTTCGATTACCGAAGGGATTGGTAATGGCAGAATTACCGCCAACCTGGCCGATACCGTCATTGATAAAGCCGTATCCATCGATGATCAAACTACTGTCAATATGGTCTACCATCTGCTTAACCATGAAGGCCTGCTCTTAGGCGCATCTTCTGCATTAAATGTAGTGGCGGCACTGTGGCTGGCCAAAGAGCTTGGGCCGGGGCATACCATCGCCACCATTTTATGTGACAGCGGTATCCGTTATCAATCGCGTTTATTTAACGAAAATTGGTTGAATAGTAAAGGACTGTCCATGCCGTCATCGACTGATCGTTTTGATATGACTGACCTCCCTCAATAAAAACCCCTGCCCGGATTTCTGTTTTATAGCGGAAGTTTGGGTATAATCTTGTTACTTATCCCCTCAAAAAATACAAAGGTTATTACAGATGTCATTGGAAAAACTACTAACCCATCGATCTTCAGTGCGAGCATTTACTTCGAAAACCATCCCTCACCAACAACTTGAAGCTATTTTTTCACTGGCACAAAAGTCGGTTTCCAACTGTAATGTGCAGCCCTGGCAGGCGATGGTAGTCAGTGGGAAAACCCGTGAAAAATTAAAAAAAGGATTTATGCAACTCATTATGTCGGGAGCAAAACCCAATCCTGATTTTGACTGGACACCACGTTATGAAGGCGAGCATCGCCAACGCCAGTTTGGCTCAGCCAATGCACTTTACTCCGCCATGGGTATCGAAAGAGAAGATAAGAAAGCCCGTCAGATGGCACTGGTTAAAAACTGGTCTTTTTTTGATGCACCTCATGCGGTTTTTTTCTGTATGGAAAAATATCTTGGCATTATGGGCGCGGTAGATCTGGGTGTTTATGCTCAAACCCTGTCACTTATTATGCAGGAACAGGGTATCTCCAGTTGTATGCAGGGGGCGCTTGGACAGTTTCCAGAACCGGTGCGTGAAATTTTAAAATTACCTGATGATCTGGGTGTTTTATTTGGTATGTCTTTCGGATACGCCGATGAAAATGCTGATGCCAATAAAGCCCGAACGGATCGCGCAGAGATTGTTCTTGCGGTAAAATTTTTTAGCTAAGTTTATAGCCGTAATACCCGTACTCCTGGCTGCTTATAATTAGGCCGAGAGCGTTCGGGAAAATTCCAGCATACGATTTAAAGGAATAAGTGCTTTCAATCTTACCGATTCTTCTACGTGTATTTCGTTGACTTTTTCAGCACTTTTAATGTCAAAGGCTTCAGCCAGAGCGACCAGAGAATTCATTTTCATCCAGGGGCAATGAGCGCAGCTTCGACAGGTTGCACCTTCTCCGGCAGTAGGTGCGATGATAAGTTCCTTTTCAGGAACCTGCTGCTGCATTTTATAAAAAATGCCTTTGTCTGTTGCTACAATTAACTGCTTATTGGGTAGTGACTTTGCAGCTTTAATCAGTTGCGAAGTTGAACCGACCGCATCAGCAAGTTTAACGACACTGGCTGGCGATTCCGGATGCACAAGAATAGCCGCCTCAGGAAAAATAGCCTTCGCCTGTAACAAAGCTTTGGCGTTAAATTCATCATGAACCACACATTCACCCTGCCATAACAATACATCCGCATGGGTTTGCTGCTTCACATAGCGCCCCAGATGACGGTCAGGCGCCCAGATGATTTTTTTACCCAGACTATCCAGATGTTCAATTAATTCTACCGCTATCGAAGATGTCACCACATAGTCAGCTCGGGCTTTCACCGCTGCCGAGGTGTTCGCATAAACCACCACTACCCGATCTGGATGAGCATCACAAAATTCAGCAAACTCTTTTTCAGGACACCCCAGATCCAGCGAACAGGTGGCGTCCAGTGTAGGCATTAATATTCGTTTTTCTGGTGAGAGAATTTTGGCAGTTTCGCCCATAAACTTAACACCGGCAACGATTAACGTATCCGCCGAGTGTTCCGCTCCAAAACGCGCCATTTCCAGAGAATCAGCCACACATCCACCGGTTTCTTCCGCTAAAGTCTGGATCTCAGGATCAGTATAATAATGGGCCACCAAAACCGCATTATGAGCAACTAATTGTTGTTTCACTCGCTGGCGGTAATGCTGCTTTTCTTCGATTGAAAGCTCGCAGGGCGGTTTGGGGATGGGAACATCTACTTTAAAGGCTGGCATTACAGCACTAGCAGCATTGGCGTTCATAAATAAGATCTTAAATAACCTGTTTGACTGAGTTTATCGTATGTTTTATGCAAAAACCAGCCGTCCCGAGGAAAATATGTTTAACCCGCAACTTTGCAGGGTTTCCTGAATGTTACAGATATTTTAATGATCATCCTTAATCGGGCCTTCGGAGAACAGATAATCTTTGAGTTCATGATCAAATTTAGGATCTCGCCTGCGGATCCATTCCAGCAGCATGGCCGCATGTTCTTTTTCTTCATCCCGATTATGTGCCAGGATTTCCCTTAACTCGACATTTTTACTGGCATCTACCCGCTGATTATACCAGTCGACAGCTTCCAGCTCCTCCATCAACGAAGTAATTGCCCGATGCATATCCCTCGTTTCATCCGAAATCTCATTTAACGGCTCATGGTAACCTTCATTTGACATAACATGTTTCCTTGTAACAACAGAATTGTTGAACCAGCATAAATAACATCAAATACAGATACAAGTACTAATTTCTTCAGCGAATTGACTCAAATTAAATGTAACCCTGGCTTGAAATAAAAACAATCGTTGACTCATATTAAATGTAACCGAAATTTCGGAGCATTAATATGGGTAAAACAGAACGTCAAGCGTACCTTGAAGCCATCAAAAAGCGATATAAC
>DRNA01000009.1 GCA_011322365.1 Aeromonadales bacterium
AGCGCAACTGGAAGTGCTTCTTAGTAAGCAGCCAATTACAGATGAAACAGATTTACAGATGACCGTCTTAATGAAAACACTCAGTGAACGTCTTGGCAAGCGCTCCCAATGGTTGTCTGAAAAAAAACAGACCCTGGCAAGACTTTATCTGGATCATTCCATAGCTATGCGTGAACAGGGACGTCTGATTGAATCCAGACGCTATCTTGAAGCGGCCAGACAATATAGTGTCGCTGTATACGGTCTGGATGATGAAAATTCAATACTGACGGCTCTGGAAAATATTGAACAGGTTAAGCAAAAAGCCAAACAACGTCTTGCACGAATTAATGGTTTAAAGACTTCACTGATCAGTCAAACCAAAGCCCGGCAATTAGAGGATGCAAAAAGAACCTATATAACACTTCAGCGTCAGCTGGGACGAAGTGATCCGTATATTTCCGGAACTGCAAAAGAACTGCTGGCTGATGCTTATTTTCAAAAAGCTCAGTATGAATATAGGAAGAAGCACTATTCATCCTCCAGACAGCTTATTCAACAAGGGCTGGAAATAGCTCACCAGCACAGCGGACTGCGTAGTCTGTTTAAAAAAGTGAATCACCAGATAAGCCTGATTGAAAAAGCCAGATTAATAGAGCAAAAATCCGGTTTGACAAAGCCGGATAAAGATACCAAAAATCAGTCAACAAACGGGCAAAACCTACTTACAAACACTGCCTCAGTTAAGCAGGGACAGACAATAACCACCAGAGATAACTGCCGTTCCCGTCTGGCTGGTTACGGCAAACGTAAACGGGCTCAGTGTTATGATAAAATCAATGGTAAACAAAAAGCCCCAGTGCTGGTCGTTGTTCCGCCTGTTCCTGAGACCGGTTCTTTTTATGCCATTACCCGATATGAAATTACTCAGAGTGAATTTTCATTATTCTGTCAGCAGTCTGGCGCATGTTCAGTTAAAAGTCAGAGTCGATTACCGGTTACGGGCATTACCTATAAACAGGCAGAACAATATGCTCAATGGCTGAGCAGGGTCACTCAACAGCAATACAGCCTGCCCAGTAGTTCACAATGGGTACATGCTGTTAAAACAGATAAAAGCTATAAGCCTGTGGATGTAAACTGCAGAATTCAGTTTGGCAGCAAGCTTTTAAAAGGCCGAAATATTATGGCAGTTAATACCGGAGAGTCCAATCCCTGGGGACTGCTAAACGGTATCGGCAATGTCAGAGAAATGGTTAAGGATGGAGAAAAAATATCTGCCAGAGGAGGCGCTTATACAGATCTTCTAAAAGACTGCACAACCGACAATACGGTCAGTAATATTAGTCATGGAGATGATTTAACGGGTTTCAGACTGATAAGAAAGGTTAATATTTAATTTGAAGAATATGTTCAAACATAGATTTAAATTCTTTTCTACTTATAAAATCAGAGTCAATTTTGATGAGTTTTCCATCTTTTCCGCTGATAAATACAAAGGCTTTGTTGTGGTCAGACGAATAATTTAGAGTATATTTTTCTGTTTTCCATGTAATAATTTCGTTATTATCAATAAATACCGTATTCAGTATATTAATTTTTTCTTTGTTGCAACGGGTATTATTATTTTTTGAAAAAAGATCCATATAAAATATACTGGGAGAGCATCTATAATCTATTGACTTATCATTTGTCATATCAGTAAATGCAATGTAATTTTTGCCCTTTTTATCCCCATATCTGAATATCAGAATATTATCCTTTCCACCTAAGTCTCCAACTAAAGTAAAATTTCCAGGTAAATTAAATTTTAATTCAGAGTAAATCAGTTCAGTATAAGGCTGAGAGAAAACATTAATAGATATTGTTGATAATACCAAATAAAGGATAAACTTTATCATCTTATATTCCTCTTAAAGCCATAAGAATATCTGTTTTATAATTTGCACTTACACTTGCTTTGCAGACATTATAGATCAAAGTATTTCCTGATATAATTCTTTTTCCAATTTTGGCCAGTTCTTTTATAGCATATGTTGATCCAGGAAACCCCATAGGTCGAGGTACAATATCCATTGAACTTGAACATACATTCGCCTGATCAAGAGCCTTGTATGCGATTTCTGCTGCTGAACTTGTTACTGTTTGTGGCGTAGTAATATCTGGCCCCCAAAAGTAGTTTATAACTGCAGCAACATATTCTCTTTCATAAATATCCATAGAGGTACTTGTAAAATTAACTGACAAAACAATTTTCTGTTAACGTAATTAACCGATCCATTATTTTTTCAATTGTCTCTTTATTATATTGTTCCAGTATCGGCTTTTCATGGTCATATACCGCATAGATTTCTCCTGTGGTATAAATATAAAGCAGGGAACCCAGTTTTTCTTTTGTACCGGTAGCGGCAGGTCATGATTTTCAGCTCTTTCCTTTAACCATTTTAGCTGTGTGCTCATTCTTCCCTGAGGAGAATCATCAGTCTGTTTAAAATGGCTTAAATAACCGTCTAATAACAGGTTACAGTTTTTTATTATATCCAGTCTCTGTTCTTCAGTATCGACCATTTTATAACTGTGTTACCTCATCCAACAGTTTCTGACTTTCACGGTCTGCATCTTCCGGTGTTAACCAGCTATCTGGGCGGCGTCCGTTAAAGATTAAATCATCAACTATTCTAAAAAGTTTAATATCTTTTTCATAATTCATATCAAAGATAAACTCAATCTTAATAAAGCTTGGATAGTGCGATTTATAGGTCATCAAAGGCGGATCAATTTTATTTTCGTTTAAACGTTTTTGTATATCCCTTAAATCATGAATAAATTCATCTTTATAACCTTCAAGTTTAAAATCCGATTTTTCTATCAGCAGTATTAATGCATCAATGCCCCGTACAATATAGGGAAAATATTCTTTTTTGGTTAGTAAACTCCCCTCATATGTCAGCGATATTATCCGTTGCATTATTTTTTCAATGGTCTCTATATTATATTGTTCCAGTATCGGCTTTTCATATTCATATAGATTATACATTTCGCCATTAGTATAAATATAAAGCAGGGAACCTAACTTTTCCCGTGGAACCGGCAGCGGAAGATCATGATTTTCAGCCCGTTCCTCTAACCATTTTAGCTGGGTGATCATCCGTCCCTGTGCACTATTATCCGTCTGCTTAAAATGACTTAAATACCCATTTAACAACAGATTACAGTTTTTAATTATATCCAGTCTCTGTTCTTCGGTATCGACCATTTTATAAATGTGTGACCTCATCCAGCAGTTTCTGACTTTCACGGTCTGCATCTTTTTGCGTCAACCAGCTATCTGGGCGGCAACCGTCAAAAATAGCATTTGATACTATTCTAAAAAGCTTTATATCTTTTTCGTAATTCATATCAAAGATAAACTCAACTTTAATAAAAACTGGATAATGCGATTTATAGGCTCCCAGAGGCGGATCAATGTCATTTTTGTTTAAACGTTTTTGTATATCCCTTAAATCACGAATAAATTCATCTTTATAACTTTCGAGGTTATAGTCTGATTTTTCTATTAGCAGTATTAAGGCATCAATAATTCGTACAATATAGGGGAAATATTCTTTTTTGGTTAGTAATCCTCCTTCTTCTGTTAATGTAATTAACCGATCCATTATTTTTTCAATGGTCTCTTTATTAAATTGTTCCAGTATCGGTTTTTCATAATCATAAACCGCATAGATTTCTCCTGTGGTAAAAATATAAAGCAGAGAGCTGAGTTTTTCTTTTGGAACCGGCAGCGGCAGGTCATGATTTTCAGCCCGTTCCTTTAACCATTTTAGCTGAGTGATCATTCTTCCCTGAGGAGAATCATCGGTCTGTTTAAAATGGCTTAAATAACCGTCTAATAACAGACTGCAGTATTTAATAATGTCCAGACGCTGTTCTTCTGTATTGACCATGGTTATTCCTTGGGTATCTGTTTGATTTTGGAGGTGTCAAGTGTTATCTGAGTACCGCCACCTTTCATTATTTTGCCATAGGTTCCGGTACTGTAGCCATTAGCACCATCATACCTTAATAATTCTGTGGCTGTGCCAATAGTGGATTTCAGACCAGTAGTTTCTTCTGTAACTTCCATAATATCGATAGTATTAGCCCGGTTAAAACAGGGCAGAGCCAGGTAATCTTTTACACCTTCCCTGTCCCAGTAGCTTTTTTTGAAATAGCGTTTCTGTACATCTTTATAGGCGGCTTCATCCAAAAGATAGGCTGAATTTTCAAGGTTTCTGGGTCTGCCCTGAGTATTAAAGCCGTACAGTTTGTCACCCTTTTTATACTGTCTGGCTTTAAATTTATCCCCAGATTCAAATATCTGCTTTATTTTTTTATTCTTCCAGTTTTGCTGTTTAAGGATATTTTTGGTTACTTTATCCTCTTCCGACAAATTACCCATATCCACCTGTCGTCTGGTTTTAAATGAATTTGCAGAAGTTTTAAAATCCGGTGTCAGGTCATCCCGGTTATGACGCCCTTTATGGGGACTTTTAAGGGGTATGGTGGTCTTTATTGTGCTGTTATGAGTCCCTTTCTTTATCTCTTTAAAGCGCCTGCGTTTAATCAGCCCCGCCAGTTTCTGCAGC
>DRNA01000010.1 GCA_011322365.1 Aeromonadales bacterium
GAATAGGTCATAAAAATCAGTGCACAGCACTCAATGCTATTATGTTTTTGTATAGCAAGCTCTTGAAAAGGAAAGATATTGGTCAGTTAAGCTACAAGTCGCCGAAATGACATCCATGAATTCCCGTTGGTTTTAGTTTTGTTGCAGGTTCTTAAGATCTTTCGACTTCGCTCAAGATGACAAAATTTTCAGCTTTGGTTGTGGACTCTTAAGATCCTTCGATGAACGACCCAAAACCCTCACTATGTTCGCTGGGCCAGCTTTCAGGATGATGAAGGAATACAGTTTCTAGTTGCGAGAATGGCTGTTTTCACTTTTATTTTTTGGGTGGTTTTGGTGTTCTGAATCCATGTTTGGTTGTGAGTTCTTAAGATCCTTCGATAAACTCAGGATGACAAAAAAGCGAGTTACGAAAAAAATAGATTCTCATCAGCTGAGTCAAAGGGTTATTCCTCCCAAACCTTCGGATACTGCTGACTAAACAACGCTTCCCCTTGTTTCAATTGGGGATTTTGCAGGTGTTCGTTGGTTCCCGGACCATTGTAATAATACGCATCATCGCCACAATATCTAACGGTATAGCCTCGGCGGCGAGTGTCCTGTGTTGAGTTACCTTTTGCCCCGTGTACCGTCAGCCCGTGAAAAGCCACCACATCCCCCGGTTGCATTTCCCAGCTGATGATATCCAGTTCATCTCTTTCCGCATCAATATCTCTCATGGGGACATAATCCGGGTTGGTTTCATATTCATCACCACCTTCAGCAAAAGGTTCAGGTTGAAACCATTGCTGCCACAGATGCGAACCTTTGACAAATTCTAAAACGCCGGTTTCGACAGTGGCATGATCCAGCGTCAGCCAGAATGACATCACATCATTACCTCTGATGGGCCAGTAAGGTTGGTCATTATGCCAACGTGTGGGTGCGTTGGTGCCCGGCTCTTTAACGAATAACTGATCATAAAAAAGTGCTATCTGCCTGGAATGCATGAACTGGGCAGCCAATTCAGGCAAGATGGAATCGAAACAATAGGATTTAAAGGTATCATCGGTTTCCCATAAACGCATATTGCCATGGAAATTTCCACCACCCTCCACCTGATAACCATGATAAAAAGGACCCGGATGCTGAATATCATTTTCAATAGCCAGGGCAAGTTTCTGCTGCCAGGTCTCATCAATTAAACCAGGCAGGTACACTACGCCATTTTGCTGGAATTCATTTATTACTTCCTGTGAAATTTTCATAACTAACTAAATTCGGTTTGAGTTCTATTCCCGTAAGATAATCCAACTTTTTTTATGCTGCAATCTTTTTCTTAAATTTTAACATGCCTCTGCATGTAACTCAGGTATTTGCTTTACGATCAAGAAGATCTCTGTCATCCCGACCTTGTGGAGGGATCTTATAGCTTCAAGATCCCTCCACAAGGTCGGGATGACAACTTAAATGTTAGAAAATGAATTTATATTTCAACAAATGTAATATTATTCCATCAGTTAATAACACGACTGAGTTATATGCAGAGGCATGAATTTTAATAAGAATTGTTACCCTTGAACAATCATTCTCAATTGATAACAATTATCATTAACTGTTTGATTTAAAAGAATTTATCATTTTATGATGCGGTTCACAGTTTAAATGTAAATTTTCCCACTTTTTATATTAGAACAAGCTAAAATAGAGGGTAGTAACATTACCTGGGGAAATTTAGTTATGAAGAACATCAAATATTTTGTATTACCACTTTCTATGATTCTTTCTGCCTGTGGTGGTGGAAGTAGTACCCCTGAAATGAATAATCCGGGTTCAGGAATGCCGCCCGTAGATGTCGCTCAGATGAAAATCCAGCTTGGTGAGATGTTATTTATGGATGAAAATCTCTCTGAACCGGCTGGGCAGTCCTGTGCGACCTGTCATGACCCTGTGATGGGATTTTCTGACCCTGATGTAAGCGTTAGTTCCCCTGTCTCTGCCGGTGTCGTCAGTGGGCGATTTGGTAACCGAAACGCCCCCACCGCCAGCTATGCTTCGTTTATTCCAACATTTCAATATGATGCAGCCAATCAACAGTATATTGGTGGTCAATTTCTTGATGGACGAGCTCCAACTCTGGCTGATCAAGCCAAAGGGCCTTTTTTAAACCCTGCTGAAATGGCCAATACCGATGAACAGATGGTTATCGATAAAATAAAAGCCCGGCCCTATTCCAATATGTTTAAACAGGTTTATGGAGATAACAGTCTGGATAATGCCACCACAGCCTATGATCAAATGGCTGAAGCTATCGCTGCCTTTGAATCCACACAAATGTTTTCACCCTTTACCTCAAAATATGATGCTGTACTGGCTGGCAATGCTCAGTTAACTGCTGAAGAACAAAGGGGGCTGGATTTATTTAAAGGACGAGGAAAGTGTACTGAGTGCCATACCCTCGACCCGGATCCCGTCACCAACAGGCCTATGTTGACTAACTATACCTATTCCAATATCGGTACACCAAAAAATCCCGATAATCCGGTTTATAGCAGCGATGCTAATTACATCGATCTGGGTCTGGCAGAAAATCCTTTATTGACTACTTCAGCTACTCAGGAAAGGGGCAAGTTTCGTGTGCCTACTTTAAGAAACGTCGAACTCACTGCCCCCTATGGTCATAACGGCGTGTTTGAATCTCTGGAACAAATCGTCAGTTTCTACAACACCAGGGATTCTAAAGCCTGTTGGGGCGATCCAACGGATAATCCAATGGTAAACTGCTGGCCAGCTCCTGAAGTGGTTGATAACATGGATCTGGCGAATATGGGTGATATTTTGCTTTCTGCAACAGACGAGGCCGACATCGTCGCCTTTATGAAAACTTTAACTGACGGTTATTTTTAGGATCGATTAAAAAACCTGGTGCTGATGTCTTAGTCGCTCCAGGTTTTTCATACAATTTGAGGCTAAGGGGATTTTTTCAATACATTGCAGTAAAACTTCAGCCGCGCCACGCCAGTTTCCTTTTCTTTCAAAGGTTAATGACTGATTTTGGAATGCCGCAGTGACATTCTGCTCAAATTGTTTGCTA
>DRNA01000011.1 GCA_011322365.1 Aeromonadales bacterium
AGTCGTCGGCATAATGCTTCCAGCTGGCATCATCATGTTTCAGCGTCACCTTAATACTCCAGAGACCAGAAGTGTGTTGGGAAAAACTGGCTTGAAGGATGTTAACTTCGTTGGCAGAAGTCATCTGGGACAAAAAAAGCACCAGTAAAACAATAGGTCTTAATTTCATGCGTTATCTCGAATGGGACAGATTAGCTTTTAGAGTACAGTGATATTAACTTGTTGCATAGTTAGTTATTAGTGTTAGTTATTAGTGTTCGCCAAACTCCGCTTCCAGGGCATCAATAATATGCTCGCGTTGCTTTAGAGCTTCTATGCCATTGTCACCGAGCTTTCTTGCCACCAGAGATAAGACCATCTCATTAAATACCAGGGTGGAAGCCATACTGTTGCTATAAAAATGACCAGCGGTTGGGGTTATGATGACGTAGTCAGCTGCGGCAGTTAAAGGCGATTGTTGCTCATCGGTAATCACTACGACCTGAACGCCTTTAGCTGCTGCAATATGTGCTGCGGTAACCGTGGTACGGGTATAAGGGTAAAAGCTGTAGACGATTAATAAATCCCCGGCAGCCAGTTGAGCAAGTCCATGAGCCGCGCCGTGTTCCGGAGAACTAAGCAGGTCAACATTTCTGCGCAGCATGCCCAGGCAATAACTAAAATGGGAGGCTAGTGATGCTGACTGGCGGTATCCGACTACGCGCACATGGGGTTTGTTAATTAACAGATCGACGATGTGAGAGAGGGTTTTGTTATTTAGCTGCTGACACATTTGCAGAATATTAGCGCTTTCATTTTTTGCAATTCCTTCAATTATTGCATGATTTTTTTGCAATAAATCCGGGCTTTGCTGCATTTTATGGGCAAGATTACTGTAAAAATCACTGTCACTGGCCAGATGTTGTTTGAAAACCTGCTGAAATTGTTTAAAGCCATGAAATCCCAGACGTGAGGCAAGGCGCGAGAGTGTTGAGGCGCTGACCTGGCAGCTTTCAGCCAGTTGATTAATAGGGTAGATTGCTGTTTGCCTGGGCATTTCCAGTAACCTGGACAGCGTTTGTCGAGCACTTTTACCCAGTTGAATATCACCTTTTCCCTGGCGAAGTTCCGATAACAGAAAATGCATTTCTGAGAGTGTTTCAGGGGGTGAGACCATGATGAGACCTTCATTGCAAATTAATATATCAAATATAGTTTTTTGCAAAAAGATTTGCCAGTTAAATTTGCATTTTTTGCCTATGATAGCAAACTATACCGCTTTCACAGCATTTTACTCTGAAACCTGCATTTCTCTGGCTGGAAAGCGGTATGTTTTTTTCTTGATTTCAGGTGACCTTATGTCAACCCAACAACACTTTATTTCACACCGATTTTACGGACTGAAGCCTTCATCTACTCTAGCCATTAATGAACAAAGCAAAAAGTTACAGTCAGAAGGTGTTGAAGTCACGCGCCTTGGTTTGGGGCAATCCCCTTTTCCGGTACCAGAATCGGTGGTGGAGCAGTTAAGACAGCATGCCCATGAAAAAGATTATTTGCCAGTTGCCGGACTTGAAGCACTGCGTGAAGCTATTGCGGCACATTTGCAAAAAACGCGTGCGGTCGAATTTGAGGCTGAGAATATTATGGTGGGTCCCGGGACTAAAGAGTTGTTATATTTGTTGCAGGTGATTTACTCAGGTATTTTGTTGTTACCTGCCCCAAGCTGGGTGTCTTACGCACCACAGGCCCAGTTAGCCGGAACACCCACGCACTGGATCCCCACAACATTGTCTGATGGTTGGCGCATTTCGGCTGAAAATCTGCAGCAGGCCTGTCTGGACAACCCGGGACAACGACTCATCATGATTTTGAACTATCCCAATAACCCTGCCGGCACTTCTTACAGTGACGAGCAGTTGGAAAAAATAGCCCGGATAGCCCGTCAGTATCAGGTGATTATTATTGCCGATGAAATTTACTGGGAATTATCATTTTCTGAACAGCCGGGTTGTCTGGCCCGTCATTATCCGGAAGGTACCATTATTAGTACCGGATTAAGTAAATGGTGTGGAGCCGGCGGCTGGCGGCTCGGTGCTTTTGCCTTTCCTAAAGCCTTATTCTGGCTACGAGATGCCCTGGCCGTGATTGCCAGTGAAACCTTCAGTGCGGTTTCCGCCCCGATTCAATATGCTGCGATCACGGCATTTAATGGCAATGCTGAGATTGATTGCTATGTGTCTAATTCCAGAAAAATAATGCAGGCCATTTTGCAATATACTGCTGAGGTTTTAAAAGCTGGTGCCATTGACTGCGCCCAGGCTGAAGGTGGATTTTATGTAATGGCTGATTTTTCCAGATACCGGATGGAACTGCAGAAAAATAATATTTGCAATGGCAGGCAATTGTGCGCAAGATTGCTTAATGATACGGGAATTGCGGCCTTGCCAGGTTGCGATTTTGGCCTGGATGCTGAGGCGTTGGTGGTGCGACTGGCTATGGTCGATTTTGATGGTAAAGAAGCACTGATTGCCTGTGAGAATGATTATAAAGATGATGCTATTGATAGTGCTTTTATGAAATCCCACATGAGTAAAACCTGGTTAGCGCCGAAGACGATGGTGGAATGGATAAAATCTATGAAGTAATGAAATCTGCTGGTAGCACTATTTTTGGACAGCATTCTAGTCTCATAAATCACTTTAAAGGCCAATAAAAATGAAAAATAATATTGTACGGAATGTAACCAGAATTATCCTTATAACCTGGATGATGGTTTTCATTAATTCAACAGGTTTTGCTAAAAGCAATACTGAAAAAAGACCTCGTGCCCGAGATATTGGTTTGGTTGTCGGCACCATGAGACCCGGTCAATTTAATGCCATTACCGACGTAGCAGGTGTCAGGGTTGGACATTCAACACTGATTAAAGAACCCGATATTCATACTGGCGTTACCGCTATTATTCCTGCACCAGGTAATCTTTATTCCAATCCAGTTCCAGGCTGGATTCATGCTGGCAACGGTTATGGAAAATTAATCGGCGTGAGTCAGAATCATGAATTTGGTGAGATTGAAACGCCCATTTTACTCACCTGTACTCTTTGTGTCTGGACAGCCGCTCAAGCCATGGTTGATTATCTGCTAGAACAACCAGGAGAATCCCAGCACACAATTAATCCGATTGTTGGCGAAACCAATGACAGTATCGTTAATAATATGTGGGCTCATCCCATTACCGCAACTCAGGTTCGAGAAGCATTAAATAATGCAAAAAGTGGCTTTGTAGAAGAGGGCAGCGTTGGCGCCGGTACAGGCACACAGACTTATCACTGGAAAGGTGGCATAGGTACCAGCTCAAGAGTATTGCCCTCTTCTCTTGGCGGTTATACGGTAGGGGTGCTGGTTCAGAGTAATTTACTGGCCGGTGCGACATTAACCATGAATGGTGCGCCAGTGGGCCGTGAATTAGGAGCATACGCTTATAAAAAGGAACTGGAGCAGGATCGAAAAGATCATACACCTGTTCGGGGTGGCTCAATAATGATTGTTGTGGCTACAGATGCCCCGCTTGATTCGAGAAATTTACAGCGAATTGCGGCCCGAGCCATGATGGGTCTGGCCAGAACAGGTTCAGTTGCTGAAAATGGATCAGGTGATTATGCCATCGCTTTTTCCACCTCAAAACTGGTTCGTAAAAAACGCGATAGTGATAAACCCTGGCCCACATCATCATTATTAAATCCATCTATGTCACCACTGTTTACCGCTACCGTTGAAGCAACGCAGGAGGCTATTTATAATGCTTTATTCAAAGCAACCACAGTAAGCGGTAGAGGCAATACACTTAACGCATTGCCTGTTGAAAAAACCATTAGTATTTTAAAAAAATATCGTGTCTTGAATTGGGACACTACCCTGCCTCCGGGTAAAGTTAATCCAGAAGGAAAAAAATGAAAGAATTAGGTGAGTTATTTAGTTTTATTCTGGAAATGGATAAATTAAAGGCAATCTACCGCAGAACAACGGTAAAAGATGATAACAATCGTCAGGAAAACAGTGCGGAACATAGTTGGCATATTGCCCTTGCTGCTCAGGTACTACAACAATATGCTGCGGAGCCGGTAGCCGTTGATCGTGTAGTGAGTATGTTATTAATTCACGATGTGGTTGAAATTGATGCAGGTGATACTTTTGCCTTTGATGAACAACATATTCTCGATGGTCAACTGGAAAAAGAACTTGCAGCCGCCGAGAGATTATTTGGTCTGTTGCCTGAACATCAGGCTAATAACATGAGACAACTCTGGCTGGAATTTGAACAGGCAGAAAGCAACGATGCACGTTTTGCCAAAGCCATGGACCGAATTCTACCACTGGTGCAAAACATGGCCAACAATGGAGGTAGTTGGGCGCACCATAAAGTCAGGAAAGATCAGGTATTAGCACGTAATCTCTATTTAAAACAAAGTGCCCCAAAACTCTGGGACTACGTCTGTGATCAAATTGATC
>DRNA01000012.1 GCA_011322365.1 Aeromonadales bacterium
ATAACTCTGTATATAGCCCAGAGGTTGATAACCCAATGCTTTTGCTTTTTGCTCAGACATTATCACGATTGCGGAGGCACCATCAGTCAACGGCGTACTATTGGCAGCGGTTACCGTGCCATACTTTTTATCAAACGCCGGCTTTAAGCGGTCATAACTTTCACGCTGGCTGTCGAAGCGTATATTATTATCTCTCGCAAGATAAACCTCAAAAGGCTCTATGTAACTTGTCATCACCTCTGCATCTAAAACACCTTCTTCCCAGGCTTTACTGGCCAGTACATGAGAACGAAATGCCAGATCATCCTGAGCTTTCCGACTGATATGGTGGTCTCTGGCCATCTGTTCAGCATTAGTTCCCATCGTCAAACCCGTTGAATATTCTTTAATAGATGGAGGTTCCGGTATTAAATCTTTTAATCGTAACTGAGAAAGTAGACTGAGTTTATTTTTCAAACTTTTAGTTTTTGAAAGTGATACCAGTATTGAAGACAATCGTTTAGAAGCCTGTATCGGCACTACTGAAGCACTATCTGCACCACCAGCAATACCAACATCAACTCGTCCACACAGGATGCTATCGGCCACGGCAGCAGCTGATTGATAACTGGTTGCGCAGGCTCTTGATACACTATAAGCATCCGTGTGCACACTCATCTGTGTACCTAAGACGATTTCCCTGGCAATATTTGGTGCTTCGGGCATTACCAGTACATTTCCAAAAACCAGCAAATCAATTTCAGTTTTTGCCAGATTTGTCTTTTGCATCAGTTCAGCAACCACCATCTTACCCAGTTCGATTGCATTGGTATGCTTAAATTCAGTTAACTGTCGGGCAAAGGGCGTTCTCAGACCTGCAACCACAGCAATCCTGTCTTTTTGTCTAGATTTAGCAGGAGATTTTCTCCTGGCAGGAGTTTTCTCAGTCATTGTCTTTACAGGTTTAGCTGTCTTAGTCGACTTTCTCTTGTTTTCAACTACCTTTTTTTCCGCAGCCATATGCCTTCTCTTCAGGTTAATCAGGATCCTTGACACTATCATAACCTACTTCAGGCTAAATTCAAACGTTTGTTTGAATTTAGCCTGTGCTAATTAACTATTGGTAAAAACAATGGGTAAAAACAATAGGATGTGGTTTTCTTAATCTTCAGGTATCATGGGTATTTTAGTAACCATTTTCCTATTCTAGCGAGAAAAGCATGAGTTTTAAGAATAACTATGCCGTTGTATCTGGCGGTGCGTCAGGCCTGGGTCTGGGCGTTGTAAAAAAGGTAGTCAACAAAGGCGGTAAAGTCGCCATTTTAGACATTAACCAGCAGGCCGGTGAAAATGTAATGGCCGAATTCGGCGAGAACGTGAGTTTTTACAAAGTTGACATCACCCAGGATAACGAAGTCGATAGCGCCATGGACAAAATTGCATGCAATTTTCCTCGTATCGATCTGGTTGTCAGTTGTGCAGGCATATTGGGAAATGGACGCCTGTTATCAAAACAGGGACCTATGCCAACTGAGTTTTTTAGAAAAGTAGTCGATGTTAATCTAATGGGCGCATTTTATCTGACCAGAGCAGCAACTCGATTAATGTCAAAGCAACAACCCGATAGCAAGGGTGAACGTGGCGTGATTATACATACGGCATCAATTGCCGCTTTTGAAGGGCAATTTGGCCAGGTGGCTTACGCTGCAACAAAATCAGCCATAGTTGGCATGATTCTGCCTCTGGCCAGAGAATTTGCTCGTTCAGCCATCAGAATTATGGCCATTGCACCTGGAATATTTGAAACCCCTATGCTGGACAACGTATCTGATGAAATTAAGGCTCAACTTTGTGCGACGGTGCCCTTTCCCCCACGTCTTGGTACAGCGGATGAATTTGCATTGCTGGTTGAACAGATCACGGACAACTCCATGCTCAATGGCTCGGTTATCCGACTTGATGGTGCTGCCAGACTGCAATAGCCTGATCAACCCTATGTGACTGACAGTTTTCAATATCAGGCCAGCTTCAAGTTACACCTTGCTCTGACTTCCCGCTTGAACTCTGAAACCTGCATCTTGCATGATTATGGGTATTTTGCCTGGATCCTCATCATGGCAATAGACACTTGTTGAATATGTTTCCAACGTAATTTGTTCTGCTCCTGTTCCTGCCTGACTACACGCTCAAGTTTAACCCATTGCTGATATTCCTCTATCGCTTCAGGATCCCAATTTAAAAATTTCACATTTGCTGGCATTTGATTTGATTTCATTACAATCTCCTGTTGATTAATGGTTGTATTTAAACAAAAGCAAATGGCCTTCAAGGGTCAATAATATGGTTTTTATATGTTCAGCATCCTTATTTGAACTGAACTGGTGTCAGGAAATACCCCTTATCTCAATTTTAGTTTATTGAAGGATCAAAAAAAGGGCACTAAAGTGCCCTTCAATAAACAGGTTGAAATTCTAGTGCATCATGGCTTCTGATTCCCTCGTACAGGATTGAACCAGAATTAATAATTCACGCAATGCAACAGAAAATTTGGCAAACTCATGAGTAGAAGTGGCTCTAAAGTCTGCCACCATTTGCATCCAGCGTCTCATCAATACTTCGTTGTCATTCATCCAGGTTTCTATTCTGGCTTTTGCGGTCTTTTTATCATTAGTTACCTGCAATACAACCAGGGTAAGCCCACGTTGCTGCCAGTCCAGTTCTTCACGGAAGGCACTCCTGGCAAAGGCCTGCCAATGGTTATCCACCGGTTGTTGTGTTATTTGATTGAGGAACCAATGTAATTGTAAACTGGCCCCCAGTTTATAATAAACTTCCGCCACCAGGTTAACCGGGAGTCCCGTGGCCTTGGTCAGCTCAACGATATCCAGTGAAGAGAACATGGTACTGAGGTAAGCAATTCGACTTGCCAGTGCTTTTGGCACACCCTTTTTGACAAGTTTATTAGAGTCAGCCTGCAAATCTTTATTTTCAGTTGTTTCGAGTACTTCTGAAATATGCTCTTCGAGTTGACAAAGTTCATCACGGAAATATTTAACCGAATCTTCGATGGACATGTCTTTTCTTCGATGCCGTAAAAACCACCTTGTTGCTCTTCTGATAACACGCTGAGACTGATACATCATTTCGACCTGGACCTCAGAGGGTACTTTATTATCTAAAGCTTCAATTGCCTTCCACAATGCGCTGATACCAAAAATTTCTTTCGAAAGTGTAAAACAGATAGCAATATCCGCAAAGCTCATACCGGTCTCATCATTCATTCGATGTGCAAAATTTGACCCCATAACATTGACCATTTCGTTAGCTACCTGTGTGGCAATGATAGGTCCTCTCAGTCGATGGTCCTGCATTTCTCTTGCATATTTTTTTCTTAGATCCACAGGGAAATAATTAATCAGAATTTTGTTAAAATAAGCGTTATCTGTAATTTCAACAACCGCCAGTTCTTCCTTTAAGGCCATTTTCCCATAAGCCGTTAAAACTGCCAACTCTGCACGGGTTAAACCTTTGTCCTGTGCCAGTCGTTCCAGCAATTCTTCATCAGAAGGGAGAAATTCAAGCTTTCGATCCAGTCGCCCATTTCGTTCAAGCGTATGAATAAACCGCATTAATTCCTTATTCATTTTTGCAGCACGATTTTCAGTTAAACTAATCGACTGGATCTGAGCATAATTATCACGTAAAACCATCTTACCCACATCATCCGTCATTTTTGTTAAAATAAGGTTTCGCTGTTTTAAAGTAAGATCACCGCTGGCAACTATTGCATTGAGTAAGATTTTAATATTGACTTCATGATCAGAGCAGTCAACACCTCCGACATTATCAATAAAGTCAGTATTACCACGGCCTCCATTAAGCATATACTCGATTCGACCCAATTGGGTTAAACCCAGATTGCCGCCTTCACCTACAATTTTACAGCGTAGCTGTTTACCATTTATTCTTACGGAATCATTCGCTCTGTCACCCACTTCATTATTGGTTTCAGATTCAGCTTTTACATAGGTACCAATACCACCATTCCAGAACAAATCTATCTTCGCCTGTAACGCAGTTTTAATTAAATCATTGGGCGTCATGGCGGTTGCTTTAGTGTCTAATAATTTTTGCATTTCAGCTGAAAGTGGAATTGATTTAGCACTTCTTTCAAAGATTCCTCCCCCTTCTGAAATAATGTTTTTGTTGAAGTCTGTCCAGGAAGAACGAGGCAAGTCAAATAAACGTTGTCTTTCTTTAAACGATTTTTCCAGATCAGGATTCGGATCGATAAAAATATGCAGATGATTAAAGGCGACCACAAGGGCAGTATATTTTGATAACAACATACCGTTACCGAAAACATCGCCACTCATGTCACCTACAGCAACACAGGTAAAACGTTCTTTCTGACAATTTATGCCAATATCTCTGAAATGTCTTTTCACTGATTCCCAGGCACCTCGAGCTGTGATACCCATTTTTTTATGGTCGTAACCCTGGCTACCACCTGAAGCAAAAGCATCTCCCAGCCAGAAATTATATTCTGCAGATATGCCATTGGCGATATCAGAAAATGTCGCAGTTCCCTTATCCGCAGCAACAACCAGATAAGGATCATCGCCCTCATGCCGGATAACATTCTCAGGTGGTACGATTTTTCCTTCGATAATATTGTCGGTAATATCCAGTAAGCCACGAATAAAAGAGCGGTAGCAAGCCTGTCCTTCAGCAAAAAAGGCTTCTCTTCCGCCTTCTGTGGGCATCATCTTACAGACAAAACCGCCTTTGGATCCTACCGGAACAATAACGGAATTTTTCACCTGCTGAGCTTTAACCAGCCCTAAAATTTCAGTTCTGAAGTCTTCACGTCTATCTGACCACCTTAAGCCGCCACGTGCTACGGGACCAAATCTTAAATGCAGGCCTTCAAAACGTGGAGAATAGACAAAAATTTCATACATTGGCACCGGCTTGGGAATTTCAGCTATTTTTTCAGGTTGTAACTTAAAAGAAAACTGAGGTTTTGGCTCACCGTCTGCGGTGCGCTGATAGTAATTGGTGCGCACAATTGCCTGAATAACTTCCACATAACGATTAATAATACGATCTTCATCCAGATTGCTCACAGTAGTTAAAGCTTCCTGAATACTATCAATACCTTTGCCAATAGCATTCTTTATCGCTTCGCCAGTGGGCTCAAACTTCATCTCAAACAATCGAACCAGCATTCTTGCGATGGTAGGATGTTTTGCGAAAGTCGTTTCTATATAGGACTGACTGAAGGTAAATCCGATTTGCCACAGATATTTTGCTATGGCTCTTAAAATAGACACTTCTCGCCAGTTCATCCCGGTGGACAGAACCAGTCGATTAAAGCCATCATTCTCAGCCTTTTGCATCCACATCTGATAAAATGCCTGTTGAAAATTATCCTTGATATTTTCAAGTTCAAAGGATTCAGAAGAGGTAGGGATCATATTAAAATCGAGTACCCATCGTGTAGCACCATTTTGAGGGCATATTTTATAGGGAGTCTCCTCGATTACATTCAACCCCATATTTTCAAGCATTGGCAATACATCTGACAGTGATGCCGGTTTGTCTCTGTGAAATAATTTAAAACGTACCTGTCCGACAGTATCTTCCTGTGGACGATATAAAATCATGGAAAGCGGTTTAGCATCTGTCAGGATTTCCATATGCTTAATATCCAGTACCGCTGTTAATGGAGTAGCTTCGGCTTTATAACCTGCCGGAAAAGCATCTTCATATCGATGAAAAAGTGCCAGCCCTTCCTCTTCTCCAAATTCAACCTTAAGCGCATCAGCCAGATTATCTTCCCACGAACGAGCGGATTCACGTAATTCTCTCTCAATAGCTGCGGGATCAAACTCAACGCTTTCTGCATTATCAACATAAATAATATAGTGTGTTCTTGCATGGATTGATTCAGAAAACCGTGCATTAAAGGTGACCTTATTCCCTCCAAGAGATTTACCCAGAATATCCATCATTTTCATGCGTAATTTAGTGCTGTATTGATCTCTAGGCACATAAACCAGACAGGAAAAAAAGCGACCGTAAGGATCACGCCTGATAAATAAACGAATTATAGGTCTTTCCTGCATGTGCAAAATGCCCACACTGGTATCCAGTAATTCCTGTTCGGTAACCTGAAATAGCTCATCCCGTGGATAGGTTTCTAAGATATTGGATAAAGCTTTGGTGTCATGGCCTCCGGGGGTTAAACCGGAATTTTCCATTACCCAGTTAAGTTTTCGCCTTAAAACTGGTATTGAGCGAGGACCCATATTATAAGCTTCTGAAGTATAAAGTCCGATGAAACGGCGTTCACCAATAACTTTACCCTTATCATTAAAGCGTTTTACACCAATGTAATCTACATAGGCAGGTCTGTGTACTGTGGACAGGGTACTGGTTTTAGTCAATACCAGAGGGTGTTTATTATTTAATGCCAGACGTTGAGCACCTGAAGGCAAGGTAGATAACACTGTGGTACTTCGCTTTTTCTGACGTTGTAATCCCAGAGATTGCCCATTAACAGGTTGAAGCTCGTAATCACCTTCTACTGCAACAATTTTATTTTCACTGTAACCCATCAAGGTGAAATGATTATTAGATATCCAGTTTAAAAACTCAATGGCTTCCTTTTGTTCGGCCTTATCTATTGGTGCTTTAGTATTTTTAAGCTCCGTAATGGTCTCACTGAGTTTCTTTTTGATGGGCGCCCAATCGGAAACGACCAGTTGCACATCATTCAAAATGGATAAAATCTGTTCTTTGATATAATTTAATTTCTTTTCATCGGATTGCCTGTCAACCTCAATGTACATAGGGGTCTCAATGTTCTTACTTTTCGCTGTTGCACGAGTTACCTGAGTGATTTTTCCTTTATCATTGCGCGTGATTTCCAGGGGAAGGTGAATCACAAGATGTGTCGTCAATCCTAATCTATTCAACTCCATACGCACCGAGTCAACCAGAAATGACATATCATTGTTTAAAATTTCAATGATGGTATGTTTTGATTGCCAGCCGTGTTTTTCAAAATCGGGATTCATCACACGCAATTTAGAGCCAGTTTTACCTTTTTGCTGGATAAAATTCCATAGACTCAAAATCGAGGCGTATAAATCACTGGGGATTCGATCAGCCAGATCATCCATACTCACACTACCATAAAAATCACGGGCAAATTTTGCCAGCTGTTTTGCTTCTGTTTTCGGGAGTTTACTTTCGATAAGATCAATAACCTTATCAATAAGTACGGAGGATTTATCTTTTGCTTGTATAGGCATTTTTCTTCCTCTAACGATAAATTCTAGATTTTAATGAATAGCATGAATAATTAAAAAAATAGCACAAATACTTGATTTTGCGAGAAAATAAGAGGTTAAATAACAAGTTTATGCGTAATAGTTGACTTAAATAATAAAGAATAATTGCTACTGCATTATTTTGTAGCCTGTAAGGGGTATTTGATACTGAAGGTAAACAGCCGACTGAGTCTGAATAATGACAGTAACACACTCGCTGATCTGTGAAAATCAAGTCATTTTCTGATATATCTATAGTGAGTAATTGAGGCATTTTCACGCTCAACATCCAGTTAATCCTAGATGATTAGAATACCGGACAATTGTATTCCTTACAGTTTAAAAAATACACTTTTTTTTCTAAAAAAGTTCCTAATAGCATCATCTTACGCCATAGAGTTAAAAATAAAATCAAAAAGGTGAGCTAACTTAAGAACGGATTAACTGGTACGCTTTAAAGGCGTCACTTCAGGCAGGTTTTTCTTTTCAAAAAGAAATTTCTCACAAAGATCACTGTTCATGGGTTTGGAGAAATAATAACCCTGAATGAAATCAACACCGTACTGCTTTAAAAGGTCCTGTTGTTCCTTTGTTTCAACCCCTTCTGCGATGACCTGCATGTTGAGAGTATGCCCGAGATCGATAATGGCTTTAACGATAGATGCATCATCTTCATTATCCATAATATCTTTAACAAATGATTGATCTACTTTTAAGTTATTTAAAGGGAATTTCTTCAGATAACTTAATGAGGAATAACCAGTACCAAAATCATCAATGGAAATTTTAAGACCCAGATCACGAAGATCCTGTAACATTTTAATGGCAAATTGTTGATCTTCCATCAACATGGATTCAGTCAACTCCAATTCAAGATTTTTGGGTGACATTCCCGTTGTATTTAACACGTCCTTAACCGTGCCAATAAAATTTTTGGCTCGAAACTGTCTTGTAGAGACGTTCACAGCCAGGTATTCAGGTGCTACCCCCAGTTTTTTCCAATACACATATTTCTCACAAGCGGTTTTCATAATCCAGTTGCCCATGGGAACTATGAGTCCGGTATCTTCTGCCAGCGCTATAAATACTGCTGGTGATACAGCGCCTTTATCAGCATTTTGCCAGCGCATTAAAACTTCAAGGCCCCCTACTTTACCGGTTTTACAATCCATCTGAGGCTGGAAAGCCATACTTAATTTGTTATTGGTAAAAGCTGAGCGTAAATCTCTTTCCAGACTCATCCTTTCCTGAGCCGATTGTTGCATCTGTTCAGTGAAAAACTGATAATTGTTACGTCCCTTTTCTTTTGCCCGATACATGGCAATATCAGCATTTTTCACCAGTTGTTCTTCTGAATCACCATCATTTGGATAAAGGCTGATACCAATGCTCCCACCGGAAACAACTTCATAACCGTCAAGATCAATGGGTTTAGATAATCTTTCCAGTACCAGACTTGCCACACGGCTGGCATTTTTTGAACCGTAAATAGGTGATAAAATAATAGCAAACTCATCACCACCAAAGCGTGCAATACTATCACTGCTTCTTACACAGTCTTTAAGTAAATTAGCGACTTTGATTAATAACTGATCCCCGATATTATGTCCATAGGAATCATTAATGTATTTAAAACGATCGAGATCGATAAAGAGCAGTGACAACATGGTGCCTTCTCTTCGAGCTCGGGAAATACCCTGTTTTAATCTGTCCATGAATAAATTTCGATTGGGCAGATCAGTCAACGGATCGTAATTGGCCTGATATCTAATACGGTTTTCGGCCTGTTTACGTGTGGTCATATCGCTGGAAATAGCGACATATTCCAGAATTTTATTATCTTTATTTTTAACAGCGGTAATGGAAAGCCATTCGGGATAGCGCTCCCCTGATTTTCTTCTTTTCCATACCTCTCCCTGCCAGCTACCATTTCTCTCTGCTTCGTGCCATATGGACTCAAGCTGTTTTATATCTTTTCTTTCGGAACCAAGGATCTGGGGATTTCGTCCCTTTATGTCTTTTGGCGCAAAACCGGTCATTTCCGTAAAAGCCGGATTAACCATTTTCACCTGTTTATTGGCATCAACTACCATAATAGCTTCACTGGATGCTTCAAATACTACAGAAGATTGTTTAAGTTCCTGCGCCAGAGCCTTTTGCTTATTAGCATCAATAAAATACCAGTAGCTTACAGTGCTTCCATTGTTAAACTCCTGATGCAAAGCAAATTGACACCAGAAATTTCGACCATTGGAATCTTTCAGCTCAATTTCTACAATTTTGTTGCTGTAGTCTGTTGCTGTAAATGACTCCGAGGCTGTGATAATTTTATTGGCTGTATCCGGCTGAAGTTGTTTTAACCAGAAATTTGCATACAGAACGTCAGCTGAGAGACCAAACATATTGCAAAATGCCGTATTAACCTGGCGAACGATTCCATCCTCATCGACTAAAAGTCCAAAGGGTGCGAAACTGGACAAAATTGAATCGTGCCGGGTAGAATTTTCCAGATGCTGATTGGCTCGATAAAGGCTGGTTAAATCCATCGCCAACAGAAATATCTGAGGGGTCCTTTCATCCTTTAAAATATTCAGATAGATATGCTTTAAACTTTCAGGTAAAGAAAAATGTTTGCTGGAAAACTTAACATGGCCAATGGCTACATGCTCTCGCCACCAACGTCTGTCATCAGAGTGGAAACAGCGCAATAAATTTATTTTTTCATTGCCAGAGCGTAATGGAAATAGCTTTTTGAAGCTGTTGGTTGCAAAAGATAAGGTGCCATCTTTATCGGCTATTGCAAAAGGTACTTCCGCATCAGGTTGAATATTGGCAAAAATATTAGAAACAGCTGCTGCTCTGTTTTGTTGCTCGTCAGTAATCTTTTTCGGGATCAGTTTCGCCACTAACCACATTATGGTTATACCGATAATGGCACCAGCTAAAAATATGCCCCAACCTGGTAGATCTGACAGTACATCAACCATGAAGAATTATTTACTTCCAATTAATATGCAAACGCCCAATCTAACTGTTATCTGATACTCGAGGTGATATACCATGCGTATCAAAACATTCACTATTGAATTAAGTTGTTATGGGCTTCGGTTTCTTTCAAAAAACCTGAATTACTGCTATCTATTTCATCCTCTTGACAGGACAATCCTTCAGCATCCAAAACAGGCAATATCTGGCGGTAAAATTCTTCCGCCACTGGAAGTATAGACCCTGTTTTAGAAACTTTCCCATCCAATAGTAATTTAGTTGCAATTGCCGCAGGTGTGCCCACAGCTTTAGCCATAGCACTATATCCACCTTTATCACCAAAAACCTTCAATTTAGACAGACAGTAATGCATATCACCCTGGTTATCTTCATAAGCAAACTTATGCAGTAACAATGCCATATCGTATTCATCGGGTTTGAATACAAGTTTGCCTTCTAACAACTCACAAAAGGCCAGTATCGCTGAATCGGCTTCAATTGAACTTTTCTCATCAAACATCCCAGCCCAGATAAAAGCCTGTTTCACCTTTGGGTTAACTGCCCATTTTTCGGGTAAATCGTGCTCTTTTATCTTGGTTAATCTGGCCATTAGTTTTAACCAGTTGCTTTCCGTCAACAATCGAGCTTGATCAAAAAGGCCAATATCTCTGGCCTGGCGCATAATTTCAAGATTGCCTGCATACCTTAAGGTACCACGCATGAGGGTATCTATCCCCTGCAGATTATATGCCTGCTGGTAAGGAAGTGAATCCCTGTTAGGATAACCCTCAAACTTTTCCTGTTCGCCTGTCCATGCCTGAATAGGACTATCCAGCAAATTGTCTGCTGAAACCGTTACTAGCTTGCCATGGTTTAAAAATCTGGCTTCGTTTTTCATTGCCAGTAAAACACTGATGGGTGACCAGGCAAATTTATAGCCAAAAGGGTTATCGTTACATTCGGGAGCCGGTAATCCGCTGCCCCAGGAGACAAATGTTTTAACTGTTCCACCCTGGCGCTGAACTTTGTCGATAACACTCATAGCACTCAAATGATCAAGCCCCGGATCAAAGCCCATTTCGTTTAAGATGGTAATACCAGCCAATTTAGCATCTTCATCAAATGCCGCCATTTCTTCAGAACGATAGCTTGCAGTAACCAGATTGACCTTATTTTTCAGACAGGCTCTGGCTACCAGAGGATGTAAAGTAAAAGGAATAAAACTCACCACGATTTTGTGTTGTTTTACACGATCTGATAAAGCTTCAGCATCTGAAACATTGAGTGAAATGGGATTTATATTATCGCGACTTCGAGCCAGAGTTTGAGACTCTGAAAGTATATGACTCGCCAGAGTGATCGCAATTTTTTCTTTATATAGATAATCAACCAGGGGCCCGGCAACCAGACCAGCGCCTAAAATTAAAACTTGTGACATTTATTCTCTCTAAATTAAATAGTATGGGAATCTCGGTTAAGTGAGCTTGTGAAAATATTAAAAGGTTGTATTAATAGCGGTTAATAAGGCAGCACCGAGGTTTATGGAACGTTCAGCCGACCATCCATAAAGATTGTCTTCTAAAAACAGATGATCCTTAAACGGCATCTCAAGAGTGAATGCTAAACAATGAAACTGCTCGGCAACCCAGTTACTTGCCATACTTAAATCAGCCTTGCCAGCTTCAGATTTTGGATAACCATGGATAATCTGAAAATCGGGAGACGTTTTAAGTAGCGCATCCTTAAAGCTATCTTCCATGGTTGCCATTTTGTTGTCATAGGAGGGTATCCCTTCGGCACCTGCGACAAAAGTGTAGGGAATCGCTTCATCACCATGTAGATCAAGAAAAAAATTACATCCACTCTTTTTCATCTGTTCTCGA
Organism: Aeromonadales bacterium; assembly: GCA_011322365.1. GTDB lineage: Bacteria > Pseudomonadota > Gammaproteobacteria > Enterobacterales > DRNA01. The sequence goes on from DRNA01000012.1 coordinate 12,188, forward strand.
ACCAGAAAAACTTCAGGGCTAAAATTCCTGCTGGGTTCTAACCATTCTCTGTTTAGATTAGCACCAGCACTATTGGAGCGTAAATGTCCACGAATGCTGCCGTCTGGATTCATATTAGGCACTACAAAAAATCGCCATTTTTTTAATAATGAACGAGCAACTGCATCTGTATCATCCAGCAATCGTGAAATAAATCCTTCGGCACACCATTCTGCCATGGATTCACCTGGATGCTGCCTGGCTATTATCCATGCCGTACAGGGGGGGTTGACCTGTTCATCTTCAATTTTAAGCATATCCAGATCACGCCCATCAACGGTCTGCCCCAGTCTGATGAGTTGACATAACGGTGACATTTGCGCCTGGTGAGTTAAATCCTGATGTCTTTCAAGTGAATATGGCGTGAAATAAGCATAATAAATGTTATCAAACTCGGGGGTATGAGAAATGGTTAGTTTTTCACCATCATAATGAGTAGGAACTCTAAACCATTCCTCTCTGTCATAACTGGCAACCACCGAATAGCCTTCCCATCCTTCAACATACGAGCACTGATTCACATTATTAATATGTAAGGTATGTTCGATACCACTCTGGGTCGATAGCCTGAAATGGAACCATTGTTTAAAATCGGCATTACCATCATCCGCTATAGCTAACTGGATGTCAGCCACTGAATCCAGTTTTTTTACGATAATATTCCCGCTATCAAAATTAGAAGAAATGTGCATGAAGTATGGTCTCACTGGATTTGATGATAACGATGACAACAGATAGAGTCATATTAAGGCATATTGTACGATAACGAAGCGCTTTTATCTATAGTCAGCAGACCAGAGAACTAGTAAGTTATGGATAAACTTTAATTCAATTTAGGTGATAAAAAGGCAACCTTAATGAGAAATTCGAAATCATTGCCTACAAGCAATTTAGGCATTGGAGGCAATGGATCTGCCTTTTCAACCATTTGAATTGCAGCTTTATCTAAAATCGATATTTTGGTGGATTCTTCCATTCGAGTTGATAACACCGAACCATCCCGAGCAATTTTAACCCATAAAATCCCTTCCGATTTCATCGGCCCTTTTTCCATGAGTTTTCGATATCTTCTTACTCGGAGCATCTTTTTTAATGGATATGACTGATGTTCTCGAATTTTACGCCTGAGCAACTTACCATATTC
>DRNA01000013.1 GCA_011322365.1 Aeromonadales bacterium
AAGCCAGAAATAAAAATGGCGAGATCAAAACCGTAAAAATAAAAACGGCCAATGGTTATGCGTTAACTATCACTGGTTCGTTAGCAGTGGTGGATTATCTGATTAATCATCCAGAGAGTAAAGGCTATACCACACCGGCGGTTCTCATCGGTGCTGATCTGGTGACAACGTTACCGGGATCGGGAGACTTTATAGTTGAATAAAAACTGGAACCGTTACAGATAAAAAATGAAATCATACCGTATTTTTTGAAATGAGATCTTTAATACTTTCTACCTCAGATTTGATATCTTTTAGATCCTGCTGAGGTTCCATTTCTGAAATATTTTTTTGAAGAGATGCGACCTGAGAAGATAGCTTGAGAATACCATCTCTGGTGGAAAGAAGAACTAAAAAAGGACCAAGCAGAACGGTCTCCACAATAAATCCAATAATACCCCCCGTCACTATTTTCCAGAATTTAGTAAAATGGATTGGATCTTTAGTTAAATGTACAATATCAGGAATGAGCAGGAAGCCAGCATAAGCGGATAATGCTATCACAGCAGTAACTATTCAGCGTATTTAAAAAAGGCTTAAAGAATACAAATTTTTTCTGTAACTGTTCAGGTTGCCTTCAGAATTCGTCAGTTTAAGGCAGGAAATGTGAGCATATACCCATATGTGTCCATTTCCTAACGCCAAAATGGCGGATTCTGGAGGCAAGCTGAATAGTTACTCACAGCAATAATTAAAAACTGCATAATATCCCGAAAAAAATCTACCGTATTCTCAATCATAAGATGTCCTTGTAGTTAAGCTGTAAATTATAATGCTGCAATGGAGGCCTTAACACATTGCAAAATACCGTAATCATATTTTTCATCCAGCGCATCAAAAACCGGTTTTAATTTTCCTTGCTGTTCACCTTCGAGGGTTTCCATGGTCTGGATAATAGTTTGATATTCCACTGCTGGCAACTTAATCACCTCATCAATCTGTAAATACCCCGCCGCTATAGTGTCGGCAAGGTGGCTGTATATTGAGGTAGTTTTTAGTTCTCTTTCAAGCGCTATCTCATCAATACTTAGGCCCTGTTCAAATAAAATCAGTGTTCGATTAATTGTATCGCTGAGGTTGTTTTGTAGAAGTGCAGTGACAGGAAACTGTTTTATGATTTCCAGAAATTTCTGGCCAAAGCGTTGCAATTTTTGTTCGCCAATACCTGAAATGGTTAACATCTGTTCAAGAGTTTGTGGCCGATATTTCACCATGTCCCGCAGGGTGCTATCGTGGAAAACCACAAATGCAGGTACGCCATGTTCTTCGGCCAGTTTATGCCGGATATCACGCAGAGCCTGCCAAAGTGGTTCATCCTGTGGTTTGATTTTTACGTCGCTTTTTGGTTTTTTATTCGGTGCAGTTGTTGTAGAAGCAACGGATAATTTTCGTAGAAAAAGCTTTTGATCACCTTTGAGGATGGCTCGGGACTTTTGTGTTAAACGCAATGCACCATGTCTTTCGGCATCAATATCAATGATTCCCAGAGCAATCAGTTGTCGAAAAATAGTGC
>DRNA01000014.1 GCA_011322365.1 Aeromonadales bacterium
AAATAGGTAAGGATGGCATCAGCACCGGCTCTTTTAAATCCCAGTAAGGCTTCCATGACCACCGCTTTTTCATCTAGCCAGCCATTGGCACTGGCGGCTTTTAGCATGGCGTATTCGCCGCTGACCTGGTAGACCATGGTGGGTACCTGAAAGGTATCTTTTACGCGAAATAACACATCCAGATAAGGCATACCGGGTTTAACCATCACCATGTCAGCACCCTCCTGTAAATCCAGAGAAACTTCATGCAGAGCTTCGTTGCTGTTGGCCGGGTCCATCTGGTAGGAATACTTGTTGCCTCCGGCCAGGTTTGACGAGGAGCCGACGGCATCGCGAAATGGCCCGTAAAAGCTGCTGGCGTATTTGGCGGAATAAGCCATGATACGAGTATTGGTAAAGCCGTTAAGTTCCAGGTTTTTACGAATAGCCCCAATACGGCCGTCCATCATATCCGATGGCGCTACAATATCGGCACCAGCATCGGCATGTGACATGGCCTGTTTAACCAGCACGGCTACGGTTTCTTCGTTGAGTACATAGCCTTCATCATCAATGAGTCCATCCTGCCCATGACTGGTAAAGGGATCGAGGGCAACATCGGTCATGACGCCCAGATCAGGATAGTTTTCTTTGAGAGCTCTGACAGCTCTTTGGGCTAAACCGTTGGGATTATAGGCTTCTTTGGCATCGAGTGATTTGGCCGAAGCAGGAGTAACAGGAAACAATGCGATTAATGGAATACCGAGTGTCACTGCATTGCCCGCTTCTTTTAATAATTCGTCAATAGACAGACGTTCAACGCCGGGCATAGACGGTACTGCTTCACGAACGCCCTCACCTTCAAGCACAAAAACCGGCCAGATAAAATCATCAGCACTAAGTTTATTTTCAGCCATTAAGCGGCGGCTGAAAGCATCTTTTCGCATACGTCGTGGTCGTTTCGCGGGAAATTTGGCGATAAATTTACTCATTATCTGATCCTCGATTTTTTTACTTTTATACCGATCCTAGTTTACGATTGTTGTTTAATCCAGTCATTGACTTTCTGTTCTAAAACATCCAGTGGAATGGCGCCGTTTTCCAGTACGATTTTATGAAATTCGCGGATATCAAAATTTGCTCCCAGTGCCTTTTCAGCTTTTGCGCGCAGGCTGCTGATTTTTAACTGGCCGATTTTGTAGGCCAGTGCCTGACCGGGCCAGGCAATGTAGCGATCGATCTCTACCTGAATATCATGCTCACTTTTACTGGAATTAGCTTTGAAAAAGTCAATGGATTGCTGACGGCTCCAGCCTAATGAATGCATGCCGGTATCTACCACCAGCCTTACTGCTCGCCACATTTCATAGGTCAGTTGCCCAAACTTTTCGTAAGGGGTGCGGTACAGTCCCATGCCATAACCCAGTTGTTCGGAATATAATGCCCAGCCTTCAACAAAAGCAGTGATGCCAGCATGTTTGCGAAACTCGGGCAAACCATCGAGTTCCTGCGCCAGTGAAATCTGTAAGTGATGCCCAGGCACAGCCTCGTGCATGGTTAGAGCCACCATTTCCCATTTGGGCCGTGTATTCAGCGCGTAGGTATTGGCATAGAAGGTTCCCGAACGAGACGCTCGCATAGAACCGCCCTGATAATAAGCCGTAGTCTGTGCTTTGGCTTCATTGGCCGGTATTTCTTTTACGCCATAGGTGAGGCGTGGTAATACTGAAAACATGGTGGGCAATTCGCCATCGACACGCTTGGCAATATCACGATATTCTCGCATTAAATCTTCAGCTTTGGTGAAAAAGAACTGAGGGTCGGTTCTCAAAAATTCAAGAAAATCATTAAAGCTGCCCTTAAAACCGCTTTGTTTAATCAAGGCCTTCATTTCAGCACGAATACGTTTCACTTCGGTCAGACCGAGCTGATGAATTTGTTCGGGGGTCATATTGGTGGTGGTATAACTTTTGACCTGAAATTGATACCATTTTTTGCCGTTGCTAATTTTAGAAAGCGCAATTTCTTTTCTTGCACCGGCAATGTATTTTTTTTCTATGAAGGTTAATAATTTTTGCCATGCGGGTTTTACTTTTTTAGAATACACAGCAATTGCTTGCTGTTTCAGTTTATTTTGATCTTCTAAAGACAAAGTATTCGGGATTTTGGTAAAGGCTGCTAACAGGGGGCTGGCCATGGGATCATCAGGAATAATACTTCTGATTTGTCGGGGTACATCAGCCAGTGTGATTTGTGGTGGCGTAATATTTTCAGACAAACCGTTTTCCATCAGGTCCTGTGCCTGATCTAAATAACGTGGCATATCCCTGAGGCGACTGAGAATATTGTTGTAATCAGTGAGAGTTTTTGCTGGCATGCTGGCCAGTGTGGCAGGGATATTTCGTTGTGGTCCATCCATTTGTGTGAGCACAAAAAATTCAGATGGAAATGACTCTGCTTCAATTTGCAATAATAATTTACGTTTAAATAAATTATAATTTAACTGGTTGTCAGTTGATAATTTTTTTAGATTTATTTTGTTGATTGCATCAAGAGTTTTGTGTAGAGCCAAACGCATTTCAGCCCGTTTCTGAGAAGTTAAATCGGCCCATCGATCATCATATTTTTTAAAGCCAAGATAAGTTGCTGAAGAAGGGCTTAAAGATAATTCGTATAAAAAATCAGCGTTAAATAATCTGGTTATTTTTTCATTTTCATCAAGGGACTTATTGTTAATAATTTGTATTAATGATTGCCTGTAAGTTTCATCAAGCGTGTTTTTAGAAAAAGTAGCGCCAGAAAATAAAAAAATAAATATAAAAAAAATAATTTTCATTTTGAGTCCTTAATTTTGAGTCCTTTTAATTATGTCCCTGATGTAACTCAGCCGTTTTACTTAAAATTTCATGAATTTCAGATTCGGATAAAATGCCTACAATATCTTCAGCATTGGGGCGTGCATCTCTGGTTATAATAGCAAAACGAGCATGACTGGATCGTAAATGTCTCAAAGCACCGGTAAGAGGCAGGTTTGAGCGCAGGACCACAAAACCGGTATGCATTAAATCTTCTACGGCTACATCATATTCCACCGGGCGATCAAATGGCTGGATAACACCTGAGATATTGCCTTCATTGGTGACAATGGTAATACCATCAAATGAGCTGAAGGTTTTGCGGATATCCATCAGCCTGAAATGCCGGTTCATAATACTATCAACCTTTAGATTACCAACATAATCAGAGGCTAAACCTTCAGGGACAATATGCCCTCGACGTAGTAACTTAAGTGTATAGATATCAGATTCAGTAATCATTCTTCTGACAGCATAAGCCACACCAATGGCTATCATTAACGGTAGGATAATACTGTAATCAAGGGTCATTTCATAGGTAATGACCGCTGCAGTTAACGGTGCACTGGTGGCAGAAGCGACCAGTGCTGCCATACCCACAATGGCAAATGTGATGGGATCCAGGCCCAAAGCAGGGAACATTAAATGCAGAAAATGACCCACGGCACCACCCATTGCGGCTCCCAGGAAAAGAGAAGGTGAAAAAACACCACCAGAACCACCGGAGCCAATGGTTAAACAGGTAGAAAGCAACTTTAACGCTACCAACAATAATAAAAATAAAGGCTGGGCTAAAATACCGGATAAAATATCATTAATGGCAGAATATCCAACCCCTTGCACATAATAATGTCCTGAAAATCGATACAGTGCATAAAATAACACTCCCAATGAAAATGTGCCGAGCATATGCCGCAGGTAATCGTTCACCGGAATGGCGTCAAATTTGTCCTCTGCCCAATATATTCCTTTGACGAATACCACGGATAACAGCCCTATCAAAGCGCCAAAAGGCACCATCAAGATAAACTCGTAAATACTGGTGAGATTGGATGATGGGCTTTGCAAAGTGGGGATATTGAAAGCAGGATCAACACCAATTAACAATCGTCCCACATAGGCAGCAATGGCGGTAGAAAGCGCCACTGGTAAAATGGTTTGTGAATTGATTGAAA
>DRNA01000015.1 GCA_011322365.1 Aeromonadales bacterium
ATGATAGAAGTGTGTATGCCATTAAACACGCTGGTGATAGAGCCATTACTGTCTATCACAACATGGCTGACTTTAGTCGGGCTGTGCAGGTTGAACTGGACAATGGCTTGTTAGTATTAAAAACAACCGCCATTGGTCGATTTGATGAGCAGAATAATGAGTTTACCACCATTGCATTCAGTGTGTTGTTTAACTAATCACTGAATATCCCTTTCCCTTCCACAAACCTTTGGGCAGATTAACCTCTGCCCTTTTTTTCTTTTTCTCTGTTTAAGTTTGTAATTAATCCAGTTCCAATAACCCCTGCTTGAATTTTTCTTTTATTTTTCTCTCCGGGACATCAGTAGCTCTACTGATAAAAATGATAGCAATAGTAGAAAAAATAAATGCCGGGAACATTTCATAGAGATCAAAGATACCACCCGAAAGCTGTTTCCAGATGACAACAGTTGCCGCACCTACAACCATGCCACTAAGAGCTCCCAGTTTGTTAATACGATCCCAGATCACAGAAAGTAAAATTACCGGCCCAAAAGCACTTCCCAATCCAGCCCAGGCATAAGAAACCAGCGACAACACGCCGGCATCAGGGTTTGATGCAATTAAAATAGCAATCAATGCCAGTACCAGTACTGAAATCCGACCGATCCACACCAGTTCGGTCTGAGAGGCACCGGGTTTAAAAATACCGCGATAAAAATCTTCAGTAATCGCACTGGAACAGACCAATAACTGGGAATCAATGGTACTCATCACTGCCGCTAAAATGGCTGCCAATAAAAATCCGGCCACCCAGGGATTAAATAAAACCTTGGTCAATAAAATAAATACCGCTTCAGGATCGTGCTTTAACTCGGCGTAACCCGCACCCGGATGTAACTGGAAATAGGCAATACCAACAAAACCGGTCAAAATGGCTCCCAATAAACTCAGTGTCATCCAGCTCATAGCAATTCTTCGAGCGGGCGCAATATCACTCACCTTCTTTACCGCCATAAACCGAGCTAATATATGGGGTTGTCCCACGTAACCAAAACCCCAGGCTAACATGGATAACCCACTAATCCAGCCGAGACCGGAGTAAGGATCGGTTAACGAATGCTTAATTTCCCCTGCAGAAAATAAATTATTGCTCGCTGTTTCAACAATATTGGCGGTTTGCGACCAACCCTGTAATTCATGTACCACAACCAGGGGCGCAATCACCAGCGCCAGTAACATTAAAATTCCCTGCACAAAATCCGTCCATGAAACCGCAAGAAAACCTCCAAGAAAAGTATATGAAACAATAACTCCGGCACCAATCCACAAAGCTACCTGATAATCCATGGCAAAGGTATGACTGAACAATTTAGCCCCGGCCACCATGCCTGAAGCCGTGTAAAAGGTGAAAAACAATAGAATTATGATGGCTGAAACCAGACGAAGTTGCTGTGATTGATCATTAAAACGGTGTGTAAAATAGTCTGGAAGCGTCAGCGAATCTGAAAAAATTTCGGTTAAAGCTCGCAAACGAGGTGCCACAATTTTCCAGTTCAAATAGGCCCCAATCAACAACCCTACACCAATCAGGCTTTCTTTAGCCCCACCCAGGTAAATAGCCCCCGGTAAACCCAGTAAAAGCCAGCCACTCATATCAGAAGCCCCCGCACTCAGCGCAGCAACGCTCGGCGAAAGCTGACGACCACCCAGAATATAGTCCGA
>DRNA01000016.1 GCA_011322365.1 Aeromonadales bacterium
GGATATATTTATCTTATGAAAGATAGAGTTTGTGATGTCAAATCATCTATATCCGTGTTATCGCTTAACCCGGCGGTGGATATGACCTATGAAATCCCTTTCCTGCTGAAAAATCAAAAGGCCCATGCAATATCGATGCGCTATGACCCCGGCGGAAATGGTATTAATGTTGGTCGTGCTTTAAAAAAACTTCAGATTCTGGCACATAATTATTGTGTTATTGCCGGTGAAATGGGGCAGCTGTTACAGCATTTATTAGCGGAAGAACTGGATGTTGTTGATTATGAAATAGTTGATGGTGAAACACGAGTCAATAATACTATTATTGAGGTACCTTCAGAATCGAAAGCAGTCAATACACAGTATGAAGTCAGCGGCATTGGCCCGGATATCCCTGAAAAACAACTCAATCAATTACTAGACCGATTCCTTAATTTTAGTCCTGGTGGACTCGCGGTGATAACCGGATCTTTACAACAATCCATTCCCACCTCTTTATATGCTGAACTGATTGATAGAGTTAATGTGAAAGGTGGCAGAGCAATAGTTGATACCCATGGAGAAACATTAAAGTTAGCGGTTAAAGCCAGACCTTATTTAATAAAACCCAACCTTCATGAGCTTGAAGTTTTATTAAATAAATCCCTGCCAAATCTTGAATTTGTTGCTTACGAAGCCAGGTTACTGCAACGCTCTGGAATTGAGTGGGTGTGTGTTTCGCTGGGCGAAACAGGAGCGCTCCTTACCAACTCGGAAAATAGTTACTATGTTCAGTCACCTGAAGTCGACGTGGTCTGTAGTGTCGGAGCCGGGGATTCTATGGTGGCAGCATTAGTGGCTTCACTGGCTTGTGAGCACAGTGCAGATGAAGCCTTGAGATTAAGTGTTGCCTGTGCCACGGCTACTGTTATACAGCCAGGCACGGCACTTTTCTCAAGTGCTGATATGAAAACTTTTTACGAAAAAATCCTGGTTAGGAAATTAGATATCTAACCCCAATGTTAAACAAGCTGGTAAGATCTAGTTCGGTAATAATTGATACCCCTGTTGTTGTAGAACGACCAGTGTGGTCATGGCGGAAAGTGCAAGGTCGCCAGGGTGTAATAAATCTTCTTTATGGAAACCACCAAAACGTACGGATTGACCACAGATATAAAATTTAACCCCCGCTTTTCTGAGTTTTTCAATTAACTCAATGTTGGGGTTTTTAAATAAATATTTTTCCTGATAAGCTTTATTGTTTAAAAGATCCTTTGCGGCATGACCATGAAAAACGGCAGCAATATCCATATTTTCCAGTTTGACGCCATTAATCGTATGCATATTGATAAAACGTGCAATACTTTCAATGCGTCTATTGAGTTTATCGGCACTATCAGGTGAATTTAAAACGTCAAATACTACCTTGTATTTAAAATTTTGTGGTAATTTAACCGAACGGTTTTTAATAGCGAATACCGGGCCATACCCCTTAATAACGGGACCTTTTACAGGCTTTTGCTGTTCTAAAGTTTCTGCGCTAATCTGTACTGATAATAATATTAGTAAAGTAGACAGGCCGAATTTGATCGTTGTAAGTAATGAGTTCATATAATATCCTCCAATAGTATGCAATCTTTAAAAATAATTCATTATAATGGTTAAGTATATGAATGAAAGTCTAATGAGGAAGTAATTGATGAAAATAAGAATGGCTACAGTAAAAGATGTTCCAACAATTAGAAATTTTATACAGGCATTGGCTGATTATGAAAAACTCTCTCATGAAATGGTGGCAACAGATGCTGACCTTGAGTCCAGCTTATTTTCAGACAATCCAGGGGCCGAGGTGCTTATTGCTGAAGAAAAAGATGCTCCCGGACAGGTTCAGGCAGTAGGTTTTGCACTTTTTTTCCATAATTATTCAACTTTTCTGGGAAAAAGAGGCATGTATCTGGAAGATTTGTTTGTATTACCAGAGCATCGAGGCAAGGGTTATGGCAAAGGGCTTTTAAAAGAATTAGCCCGAATAGCGGTAAACAGAGAGTGTGGACGTCTTGAATGGAGTGTACTTGACTGGAATACGCCAGCCATTGATTTCTATAAATCCATTGGTGCTCAATTTATGCATGGTTGGACGGTAAACCGCTTAACCGATCAGACATTAACGGATCTGGCCGAGAGTTAGTTGAATAGATGGGTTTTATTTTCCAGAGCTAGACTGGGGGCAAACTAACAGATTATGGAATTTCACTGTCGATATCATCCAACCCGCTCAGCGGTATTAATGTGCTATCAGTGTGCAACTACTGTTTGTCCTGATTGTATTCCTGTCTGGCCAGACAGAGGGATGCCCAGGTGTGTGAGCTGTCGTTCTGAAATGGAACAACTGGGTATCAGTGACTATGTGAAACCTTTTTGGCAATGTTTTGATCGTTTTTTTAACTTTCCCTGGCAAAAAGGTAACCTGATATTCATGGCGTTGGCTTTGGCTATTTTTGTCGTCTTTGTTCCCGTTCCAGATGCAAAGGAAATGGTGACGCCATTTGAGTTTATTTATCGGATTATCATCTGGATTTTATATCCCAGTTTTATCGTAGCTTATTTTTCAGCAGTCGCAGTGAAAGCATCGGATGGTAGTAGTGAACCACCTGAGATTATGAAAGTGTGGTCAAATGGCGGCTTTTCACTCTTATTTAAGGCCCTTGTGGTCATCAGTGTTTTTTCAATGGGTCTGGCTTTAATAAAAATGGTAATTGGTCCAACGGCAGGTTTAATATTGACTTTTATTGGGGCTATATTTTTTCCGGCTTCGATTATGTTACTTTTTATGGAAAGAGAAATCAGTGCTGCTGTAAATCCTGGTCGAATCCTTTCAGTTATTCAGTCAATTGGTTGGCCTTATGCATTTTTATGGGGTCTGGTGATGATGCTGATTTCAGGCCCGGAAATTTTATATTCGCTACCGGAGCATATCTATCAGTCCAGAATTTATCCTTTACTCTTTTTAATGGTGAATATTTATTTTGGGTTAGTACTTTTTCATATGTTGGGCTACGTGGCGTTTCAGTATCACTTTGAACTGGGGATTACTTTACCTAATGAAAGAATTGAATCATTAAATGCTCCCAGAGCTCCTCAAAAAGCTGTTTTGATAGAATCCGAACTGCTTATTATGGATGGCAATTATGAGTCTGCTTTAAAATTATTGGAAAACTTTCTTCAAAAACAACCTCGCCATGAAAAAGTTCAGCAAAAATTATTCAATTTAACTATGGCGGTAACTAAGGGAGATAGACAGCTCGCTGTGGCTGAAAATTATCTGTTTTATTTGATTTCTATGGAGCAGGGTTTCAAGGTTGTGGCCAGTTTAAGACAGTTGATGCATTATCATGCTGATCTGAACTTCCAACATTTTATCAGATGTGATGAGTTGAAGAAATTTCTGCAAAAGGAACAGGAAATGGATCTTATTGAAAAACTTTCTAGCTAGATATCCTGATTATTATCGATACGGTCCAATAAATGAGATGCATGTTTAAACTGATCAGTATGTTTGTACTCGGTTTCAATTTTAATTAACCAGTCCCTGGCTTTATATTTTTGACCGCTTTTCAGGTAGGCGCTGGCAATGCTCAGTATTAATTCCGGTAACTGTGCTGTTTCTGGCCTGGCGCCTTCAATCAAATTAATTATTTTTGCGGCTTCGGCAGTATGTCCACTGCGGTTAAACCGCTGGCAGAGGTCGATAAGCCTGGTCAGACTCAATCCGCCACTGGGATTGAGTTGTCTGAATTTTAAATAGAGTTGGTAAACCCATTCATCCAGATCACGTTCACTTTTTGTGACCTGAAAAATATGCTCAACCAGTTTTTTAAAAGTTTTTGTTTCGGGTTTTAATTTGTCAATATTAAATAGAAGTTCCAAAGCTCTTATATTACCCGGTTGTATTTTTAAAATATTCAGCAACTCGAGTCGGGCTTTCTTGAAGTTAAGATTTTTTATTAACTGTAAGGATTTTTCTAATTTTTCTGTAACAGGATCCCGATCATCTTCTTCATCTGAACCCTCCAGGTAATCTGTATCAATGCTAATGGCTTTAGAAAAAAATTGATGGGATAATATAAAAGTAAGCAGGGCACCGGTAATAAGTCCTCCAACGTGGGCC
>DRNA01000017.1 GCA_011322365.1 Aeromonadales bacterium
CCAGGAATATTTCGCCAGTAGCATAGATAAGATATTTGCTGAATGTATTTTCAGTGAGGAGTTTTTTTCGGATTTTTCGGAAGAATTTAATCATTTCTGGGCCCTTGTTTTCTGTGATAGATGTTTAAGGCAGCAGAATTTGAGATAGGAAAGCCTTAATTTACAATCGACAGATAGGATAGAGTCCTTTTATTATTTTCTGCTTTTATACTATAGATACCAGAAAATTGCCAGAATTGTACAAAAAATAATCAGTTTGCCGATTATTTACACAAAAACATTGAATTTTGTAGGGGTTTGGTGTAGTTTCGATCGTCCGCTGGGATGTGGATAATATTTTAAGGACAATACCTGCACAACGAACAAGCCAACATGTACAGTTGGAGTTGGAGAATAATAATGAAACGCAAGCCAGACCCTTTAGTGGTTTTGGCGGTAGTTGTTGTAGTAGGGATGTTGAGTAGTAGTGTGTTTTCCGGATCGAGAACAACAGTTAAAAAAGTTGTAGATAGTAAAGCTAAAATATCTACTGCTCGCAGCATAAATCGCTGACCGACAGTACTTAATTTTTTAATAAAATTAGTGCTTGAAATTAGTACTTATACAGCAGATTATTTTGCTGATAGGATTATAAAAATAAAAACCAAATTGGGCGCATTATGAGAATAATGGCGCCTTTTTCTTTTTCAGGGACTCTTCCAGCACAGTTAGCCTTTTTCATCATCATTGTGAATAGCTGCACCACGTTGTGGGAGCCATCCCTCACGACTAAAGATCGCTCCTACCTTCTTTACTGAAACAACAGCTTTTTCATTATTTACAACGATTAAACCCTTTTTCTGTCACTATGCCATCAAGCCGGATATCCCAGGGTTCAACTGGTAGGGTGGGTTGTTTTTGAATGCTGTGAGCGAGGCCAATAAGTTCAGCCCGGTGGTTATTTTGTTGTCTTAAAGTATTATCGTAATAACCGCCCCCCATACCCAGACGCTCACCGGCTTCGGTGTATGCTACCAGCGGCATAAAGATAACATCCAGTTCGTTAACAGTGACAATTGTTGTCGTTTCGGGATCGGGTTCAGGTATGCCAAATTGATTTGGTTTTAAGCGGGCTTCTGGCAGGTATCGGGCAAAGAGCAACTGTCGTGGTTGATTTTGGTCTATTAGCGGTAAATAAACCCTGTAACCGTCATCCCAACAGGATTTTATCAGCTTACCAGGATCCAGTTCGCCATCATTGGCTATATACAGTGCAACATGCCGGGCATGGGTTTGCTTTAAAAGGGGCTGCGCATAGTTACAACAGGCCAGTGCATGACGTTCTTGTTGATTAGACGATAACGCCCTTCTTTGACAGCGTAAGTTCTCTCGGATACGTTTTTTTTGAGAAGCAATTGTAGTGTTCATATTGTCTGATGAGGGTGTAACCAGCTAAATAGCAGGGTTTTTAATAGAAGACAGGATACAAGATAAAGTAAGACATGATGCCCAATAACTGCCGCTGTAACTGTAGCCCTTGAACCCTGAGGTTCAAGGCGGTGTTCAGTCACCAAATCAGGCTTTCCGATACCTGTCGGACATGCACAACATCAGTGAGAATGAAGACCTGATATAAATTTATCGGCTCGAGGACAGACGTCACTGGCGAACAGATCAGAACATCATGCTTACAACTTTCAGTGTACTGCAGAATTATAGAAAATGGTACTTTTTTGAAAAAAAGATAGATAACGAACCAGGAAAATTGATGAATTGTGAAACAATGCCCAATTAATCGGTGGGAAGCTCAAGTTGTGCATCATCACCCAGTGCAGTATCCACTCTGTCTTTGAGACGATTGACGTAATCGTTAACCGAATCCTGATAGCGGGAATGATTCTTTTGTTGTTCTAAAAGTTCATGGGTAGTATTCAGAGCAGCCATTACCGCAATGCGTTCAACACCAATGATACCACCTTCCTTTTTAATGTTACGCATACGCTGATCGAGCTCATGAGCCGATGACTGAAGAGAGGCGGCCTGTTCTGCCGGACAGCTGATCTGGTAATCTTTGTCGAGAATGGAAATGGTAATGGTCTGGCGATTATCAGTCATGAGACTGCTCCATCAATTTGAGTCGTTTGATCATTGATTCAATTTTTTCGCGTGCCAGACGGTTATGTTCCAGCAGACGATCTTTTTCCTCTAATAATAATAAATGATCAGATTGCAGACGAACATGAGAGCCTTTGAGTTGCTCAAAACGATAGGCAAGCTCATTGGTACGTTCTTCAAGAGATTTTAGCAGTTTGCTACTCATACGGTGTTTATGGTTTTACTTTTATTAGTATTTCCTGCTAAACACTATAGAAGCCTGCTTGCTGATGGTCAATATTAGTCGTCTATAAACCGCTATTTTTTGGGTTTTTCACGCAAAATTGATGATACACTTGCCCTTATTGAGTCAAAATGACGGGTATCAGCATGTCAATAACTGAAAATGAGTCCTATCCCCAGCCGTATAAACAGTTGGTACAACAATTAAATTCAGTTAACAGCGCATTAAATGTAACGGAATTACAGGGTTGTCTGGTTGGCTTGTGTTGCGGTGGTCTTACGCAGAAATCGAGTGAGTGGTTGGGTCATCTCAGTCAGTTGATTGCAGAAGAAAAAGCCTTGCCGGAGGAGTTGGTTGCCACATTACGACAGCTGCAACAATCTATATGCGAACAGTTAAAAGGCGATCTATTTAATTTAAAACTGTTTATTCAGGAAGAGTTAGCAGATAAATCGAAACAGTTGCTTTCCCTGAAGAACTGGTGTGAGGGTTGGTTATTAGGTTTTGGATTAAGTCTCGGGGATAAAAAACTATCTACAGAGGCCAGGGAAGGCTTGGCAGATATCAGGGATATATCTCAGGTAGAAACAACCATTGAAGAAGTGGATGATGATGAATTCGAAAGGGAAATATTTGCAGTGATTTCACATATAAAAGTTATTGTTGAAATGATTTTTCTGGAGTTAAATCAGTCGTCGGCATCACCCGCCATATTAAATGCCGCGGCACAGTACTCCAATAACATTCATTAAAATAATAAACCGGGTAGTAAAAAAGAGCAGCTAATGAAATTAAAAATATCTCAGTCCGAGCATCAACGTAGAAGAATTAAACTGATGGAATTAATGGGTGAAAGTTCTATTGCCATTATTCCATCGGCACACGAAGTATGCCGAAGTCGAGATACGGATTTTGCCTTTCGACAGGACAGTGACTTCTGGTATTTATCCGGTTTCAATGAACCCGATTGTGTGCTGGTATTGATCCCGAATCGAAAACATGGTGAATATGTGATGTTTAATCGTGAGCGTGATCTGGAAACTGAAACCTGGCACGGGCGGCGATTTGGTCAGGAAGGGGTGCTGGAACATTTTGGCGTGGATGATGCTTTTCCCATTGAAGATATTGACGATATTCTTCCCGGTCTTATGGAAGAAAAAGATAAAATATTTTATGCCCTGGGCGCGAATAATCATTTTGATGAACAGGTGATGGGCTGGTTAAACAGTTTAAGAAAAAAAGTGCATCAGGGGGAGTTGCCGGTGGGTGAATTAATTGATGTACGTCATTTACTTCACGATATGCGGCTGTTTAAATCGGCACAGGAAATAAAACTGATGCGCCACGCGGCTGAAGTTTCTGCCAGGGCGCATATCCGTGCCATGAAAAAAACCCGGCCCGGAAAATGGGAGTGGGAAATTGAGGCGGAACTGAAATATGAAATGGCATTGGGTGCCTGTCGCTTTGAAGCTTATAACAGTATTGTGGCTGGTGGTGATAATGCCTGTATTCTTCATTACACTGAAAATCAACATAAACTGAAAACCAAAGATTTATTGTTGATTGATGCCGGGGGCGAATATCAGGGTTATGCTGCCGATATTACCCGGACTTTTCCGGTCAACGGTAAGTTTAGTCGGGTACAGAAAAAACTCTACAACCTGGTATTAAAAGCTCAGCAGGCGGCTATTGATGAAATTTATCCGGGTAGTGACTGGTCAAAACCCCATAAAGCGGCTGTAAAGGTATTAACCGAAGGCATGATTGAACTGGGATTATTGAAAGGTCGATTACTTACCCTGATAAAAAAGGAAGCCTATAAAAAATACTACATGCACAAAACCGGTCATTGGTTAGGTCTGGATGTACATGATGTGGGAGATTATCAGGTCAGTGGAAAGCCCAGAGCATTAGAAGCTGGAATGGTTCTAACGGTCGAACCCGGTATTTATATTCCGGCTTCAGATAAAAAAGCGTCGAAAGAATTCAGAGGGATTGGCATTCGCATTGAAGATGATGTTTTAGTGACTGACAATGGACATGATGTACTAAGCAAAAACACACCAAAAACTATTGCTGAAATTGAAGGATTAATGGCCTGATATTTTAACCATACAAATTTGACAATTGAAATGAAAAAAAAGTTTGATATTATTATTGTTGGTGGTGGCATGGTAGGTGCAACTCTGGCACTTGCCCTGAGTGAAAGTGACTACCAGATAGCATTAATAGAAGCCTTTCCCTATCAAAGCCAGCAACAACCGAGTTTTGATGATCGTAGCATTGCTCTCTCCTGGGGTTCGGTACAGATTTTAAAATCACTTTCATTATGGGACTCGTTTAAACAATTTGCTACTTCCATTAATAAAATACTGGTGTGCGACCGTGGACATTTTGGATTACATCGAATTTCGGCAGTGCAGAGGGAAGTACCTTATTTAGGCCAGGTGATCTGTAATAGAGATTGTGGCGAAGTGCTGTGGTCACAATTAAAAATAAAACAAAATATTCAGATTTTTTGTCCGGCTACGGTTTCTTCCTTAAACATCGGTTCAGAAAATAAAATACTTCAGCTTGAAATGGATAATGAGCAAATTGAATTATCAGCTGAGCTGATTGTTGCCGCCGATGGTGCCCAGTCAAAGGTACGACAAATGGCTGGCATTTCGGTGGAAACTGCTGATTATGATCAGGCTGCTATCATTGCCAATATTCAAACACAAATTCCTCATCAGGGGCTGGCTATTGAACGTTTTACAAAAACCGGTCCTTTAGCGTTGTTACCTTTACAGGATAGATGGTCGATGGTGTGGATGGTACCAAAGGCAGAGCAGGAAAGTATGGTTCAGTTAACGGAAACTGACTTTATAAAGAAACTACAACCGATTTTAGGATATCGCCTTGGGAAAATAACCAAAGTAGGCGAACGAGCTGGTTATCCATTACAACGGCTAAAACTGAATAACTTATACAATCAGGGCGTGGTGGCAGTTGGTAATGCGGCGCACAGTGTGCATCCTGTGTCAGGTCAGGGGTTTAATCTGGGCTTAAGAGATGTTGCCTGGTTAACCGAATTATTACTGGGAGCCGCATGGCAGCAAATCTCTCCGGGTTCAGATGAATTGCTACAACGCTATCAGCTTAAAAGGATCGCGGATACTAACCGAACACTTGCTGTGACTGATATCCTGGCCCGACTTTTTGCCAATGAAAACAGTCTACTTTCTTTGGCCAGGAACCTGGTTTTATCCGGGCTTTCTCTATGCCCCCCGGCAGATCATTGGCTCTCTGATACCGCTATGGGTCTACAGCCACCACTACCTAAATTAGCTTGTGGTTTAACGTTGGAGGAAATTGCCGATGACTACCAGAGTTGTTGAGAAAACCGATGTTATTATCGTTGGTGGGGGTATGGTCGGTTTGTCGCTGGCCGCGGGCCTGATAAAAAATAAACTTCGGGTTATGGTGGTTGAAGCCACAACTATAGCAGATGATTTTTCTTTCCCGGTACAGATCAGAGTTTCAGCTATTTCCCGTGCCAGTGAAAACTGGTTGAAATCGTTAGGTGCCTGGCAACAGATCCCGCCGCAACGATTATCCGCATATCGTAAGATGAAAATCTGGCAGCAAGAACCTCTTGAGAATGATGAACATTTTTTCGAATTTAATGCCACTGATCTGGCCCAACCCGATCTGGGTCATATTATCGAGAATCAGGTTATTGTCACTGCGCTAAAAAAATCGCTGTGTGAAAAAAACAATGAAAGTGCTGATTTTAAATTATTAGAAAATGCACAAGCCAAATCACTTTGGATAGATAGTGATCAGGTTGAATTAATTCTAAAGAATGGCTGCAAAATACAAAGTCAGTTGATAGTTGCCGCCGATGGCGCTCGGTCCTGGGTCAGAGATCAACTTAATATTCCGCTAACTCGAAATCCCTACATTCAAAAAGCCATAGTGGCATTGATTGAGTCTGAGAAAAACCACCAGAAAACCGCCTGGCAGAAATTTCTTTCTACAGGCCCGGTGGCCTTTTTACCAATGAAACAGAAAAATTTACACTCCATTGTCTGGACCGTACCTGATGAACTGGGCGATACTTTAATCAATGAACCCGAAGCACGATTTTTGGAACAACTGAACAATTCAGTCAATCACAACTTCGGCCATCTAAAGCTGGCATCTGAGCGTGTGGCTTTCCCATTAATGGCAACCCATGCACGATCCTATGTCAGGCATCGAACTGCTCTGGTGGGAGATGCAGCACACAGTATTCATCCCCTTGCCGGTCAGGGAGTGAATCTGGGCTTTGCCGATGCACAGGCTCTGGTTACAATACTCTCAAAAGCTAAAACTCATGAAAAAGATCCTGGAACACTTTCTTTACTAAGAGAATATGAAAGAAAAAGATGCCTGGATAATTATCTCACTCAGGATGCGATGAGTGTGATCAATAAAGTTTTTTTGAATCAACATCAGATAATGGTTATGGCAAGGCGATATGGTATGGGATTACTTAATAATTCAACCTATATTAAAAAACAATTAATGCAACAGGCCATGGGATTGAGTCATAAATAACCTTAAAAAGTCGTTGTTTTTCTATCGCTTATCCCCTATTCTCAAACATTGTATAAGCCCAGACGGTTCAGGGTGTGGGCTATCTAACTCCAATCAAAAAGTGTAGCCAATATTATGCCAGATTCTCGTGCAAGAAAACGACCATTATATATTCGATATGCAGGCCCTGTACTACTCGAAACGCCCTTATTAAATAAAGGCAGTGCCTTCACTGACAGGGAGCGACGTTCGTTCAATCTTGAAGGACTTTTACCCATAAAAATAGAATCTATCGAGCAGCAGGTTGAAAGGGCGTATAAGCAGTTTTGCAGCTTTCACGATGATCTGGATAAACATATTTATTTACGAAATATTCAGGACACTAATGAGACTTTATATATTCGCCTGGTAACACAATATATTACCGAAATGATGCCCATCATCTACACTCCGACCGTAGGCCTTGCCTGCCAGAAATTTTCTCAGATTTATCGTCGTAAACGGGGGTTGTTTATTTCCTATCCCCATCGTGATCATATTGAAGAAATGCTACAAAACGCCACTAAACAAAATGTGAAAGTCATCGTTGTCACCGACAGCGGGCGTATTTTAGGACTGGGTGACCAGGGCATTGGTGGTATGGGCATACCTATTGGTAAGCTAGCACTTTATTCGGCCTGTGGTGGTATCAGCCCGGCTTACACTTTGCCGGTGACCCTTGATGTAGGTACCGATAATCAGGAACTACTGGATGACCCCATGTATATGGGCTGGCGGCATAAACGTATTACTGGCGATGAATATTTTAATTTTGTTAATGAATTTATTGAATGTGTACATCATCGTTGGCCCCATGCACTGATTCAGTTTGAAGATTTTGCTCAACAAAATGCCACACCTTTACTGGAAAAATATAAAGATCGCGTCTGTTGCTTCAATGATGACATTCAGGGCACAGCAGCCATTACAGTTGGCACGTTATTAGCTGCCTGTATGGCGCAGAAAACACAGTTAAAAGATCACCGTGTCGTTTTTGTAGGAGCAGGATCTGCCGGTTGTGGAATTGCCGGGCAAATTTGTGCCTATATGCAAAAAGAAGGATTATCGGAAAAAGAGGCCCTGAGTCGTGTGTTTTTAACCAGTAGCCGCGGATTGGTGACTGAAGATATGGACACATTAAGACCTTTTCAGGAAAAATTCGCCAAAGCACGAGCCGATGTCGCGAGCTGGGCGTCTGAAGGCGATAAAATCACCTTACTTGATGTGGTCAGAGAAGTAAAACCCACCATTATTATCGGTGTATCCGGTCAAAAAGGATTAATCAGCGAGGATGTTGTTAAAACCATGTATGCTCATTGTAAACAACCTATCATTTTTCCGTTATCTAATCCTACCTCTAAAGTCGAAGCTGAACCAGAGGATGTGTACCAGTGGACTGAAGGTAACGCTATTGTAGCCACCGGCTCACCTTTTGAGCCGGTTGAATACAATGGAAAAAAACATGTTATTGTCCAGTGTAATAATAGCTATATTTTTCCTGGCCTGGGCCTCGGAGTAATCGCCAGTAAAGCCACGCGAGTGACCGATAAAATGTTTATGGTTTCCAGTGAAGCTCTGGCTGCGACTTCCCCATTAGTTAA